>JBGPTQ010000492.1:0-2393 GCA_041490725.1 Allostellaceae bacterium
CTTCTGCCGCTTGGCACCGTCAATGTGCTGGCCCGCGAGATCGGGCTGCCGCGCAATCCAGAACGGCTCGCCGAGCTGATTGCCGCCGGCCCGGCCCGGGCGATCTGGCCCGGCCGCGTCGGCGACCGGCGGTTCCTGACGATGGCGAGCTGCGGGTTCGATGCCGAGACCGTCGCCGCGGTAAATCCGCGGCTGAAACACCATGTCGGCCGGCTCGCTTTCGCCTGGGCGATCGTGGTGTGCTTGTGGCGTTATCGGGCTTGCGAGCTCGGTGTCCGGGTCGATGGGGTCGATCACCGCGCCGCCACGGTGATTGCCGCGAAAGGCCGGTTCTACGCCGGCTCCTACGTGATTGCCCCGCGGGCCGACCTTGCCGAGCCGATGCTCGACCTCGTGCTGTTTCAGCGCTCCGGGCGGCTGGCCGTGTTGCGCTACCTCGGCGCGCTGCTATTCGGCAGGGTGGCGCGGCGCAAGGACATCACATTCCTGCGTTCCCGCCAGGCTTTCGTGTCTGCGGCCGAAGCGGTCGCGGTCCAGGCCGATGGCGAGCTCGTCGCGCGCTTGCCGGTGCTGATAGGAATAACCGGAGAGCCCTTGCGGTTGGTCCGGCCGTGAGGCTCGCTCGGCCTGTCGTGTTGATTTTTTGCAACAGTAGACGCTGGCGCTTGGCGCGTCTCGGTTCGAGGCTTTGGTTCCACCGCACAGCCCTGTAGGTTTGCGCGGGGGAACTACCGTGGGTGGAAAATGATCGCGAGTGATGCACGCCGTCCTGGAGCGAAAGCGCGGCGCAACCGCGGGTTGCTCGCGGATCTGTGTCTGGGCGCCGCCTTGACCTTGGCGCCAGCCGCAGCGCACGCGCAGAACCTGACCTATGGCGAGGTGAAGTTCGGCCTCCTTGCGCATGACGTGCACTTTCTCGGCGGCAAGGAGAGCGGCGTCGACCTCAATCCCGAAATCATCTTGCCATCGCCGATCGCCGATTCCTGGGCCGCCGGCCTGCCATGGTATCTGCACTGGATGGCGCAGCCGCGCCCGACGCTCGGCGGCGAGTTCAACACCTCAGGCTTTACCAACCAATACTACTTCGGCCCGACCTGGACCTGGCAGCTGGCGAGCAACGTGCTGAACCCCGGCGACGGGATAACCTTCGGCATCTTTTTCGGCCCCAGCTTGAACGACGGCCAGACCGTGGCGACCAAGCCCAACCGCAAGAGCCTGGGCTCGAACGTGCTGTTTCGCGAAAGCCTCGAGCTCGGTTATCGCATCACGCCGATCTATCAGATCTCGGCCTATGTCGATCATGTGTCGAATGCCGGGCTGGCGCGCTTCAATCAAAGCCTCAATGAGGTCGGCGGCCGCTTCGGCGTCGGTTTCTAGAGCACTATCCGATCAAATTGAGTGGTCATTCCCGCGAAAGCGGGAATCCAGGGCGAGCGACGTGCCGCTTGTCCCTGGACCCCCGCTTTCGCGGGGGTGACGAAGGAGTGGTTCGATTTTGATCGGATAGCCCAAATACCCCCGTGGCCGCGAGACCCGGAACGGCCCGCTAGGGCCGGCCGTCCGGGAGCGGCGGACCGTGCCGGGGTTGTCCCGGCCACGCCGTTCAATCGGCCGCGAGGACGCGGGCGAGCTGGCTCAGCGCCTCCTGGTGACGCTCGTTCGGGATCTGGGTGAAATTGCGGGCCAGTTCGAGGCACATCCGCTCGCGCGGGCTGACCGCACGCACGCCCTGCCCATCCAGCCCGTCGAAGAAATAGCCGATCGGCACGCTTAGAACCTGCGCGATCTCATACAACCGGCCGGACCCAGGATACCGATCGCCACGTCGGCGCGCGGGTTCGCGAGCGCCGGATCATGCTGGGCCTGACCCAGCAGCAACTGGCCGATTTGATCGGCGTCACCTATCAGCAGGCTCATAAATACGAGCGCGGGATCAATCGCGTTTCAGCCGGCCGGCTGTACGAGATCGCGCGAGTTCTGAGCGTGCCGGTCGGCTATTTCTTCGAAGGGCTCGACGGGCAAGGCACGCGCGCGGTCAGCCCGCGCGAGCGGATGTGCCTCGAGCTGGCCCGCAATTTCGCGCAGATCCGCAATGAGCGTCACCAGGAGGCGCTGAGCCAGCTCGCCCGGGTGCTGGCGGCCGATTAGGCGGCGCGCCGGTACCGGGTTCAGAAACGCACGCCGAACCGAACGCCGACGTCGTTGACGCTCTGGTTCTGCTTGGCGAGGCCGCCGTTCGAGACGTGGTCGATGAACACGGAAACCTGGTAGACCGGGGTAATCAGATAACCCAGGTCAAAGGCCTCGCGGAACAGGATGTGCGCGCCGAGGCTCTTGCGGTTGGGCGCTTTCCCGATGATGTCGCCATCATTGAAGCCGGGCCCGAAAAAATA
>JBGPTQ010000493.1:0-2389 GCA_041490725.1 Allostellaceae bacterium
GTGCCGAGCATCAGCGGCAGCGCCGAGAGCAGCGCCGCCATCGTCGTCATCAGGATCGGCCGGAAGCGCAGCAGGCACGCCTGGTGGATCGCCTCGCGCGAGTCGAGGCCCCCGTTGCGCTCGGCACCGATCGCCACGTCGATCATCATGATCGCGTTCTTCTTGACGATGCCGATCAACAGGATGACGCCAATCAGCGCGATGACGCTGAATTCGATGTTGAACAGCATCAACGCCAGCATCGCGCCCACCCCGGCCGAGGGCAAGGTCGACAGGATCGTGATCGGGTGGATGTAGCTCTCGTAGAGCACGCCCAACACGATGTAGACGGCAAGCAGCGCCGCCAGGATCAGAACCGGCTCGTCGGCGAGCGCCTCCTGAAAGAGCTGCGCGGTGCCCTGGAAGTTGCCGCGGATCGTGGCCGGCATGTGGAGGCGCGCCATAGCCTCGTCGATCGCCGCGGTCGCATCGCCCAACGCGGTGCCCGGCTTCAAATTGAAGGAGATCGTGCTGGCGACGAAAAGGCCCTGGTGATTGACCGCCAGCGGCGTGCTGCCGGTTTCGTAATGCGCGATGGCGGAGAGCGGCACCATGTTTTCATGCGCCGTGCTGACCGCGGCGCCGGTCGAGGTGGCGCTGCGTCCGGTATTGGCGAGCGCGTTCGTCGCCTGGTTGCGCGCGGTGTCTGCCGCGATCTGCGCGGCCGTGCTCGCCGGGCTCGCGGTCGCTTGCTTCGCGGATTTCGCGGTCTTCGCCGCAACCGTCCCGGCGAGCGCATTGGTCGCCTGTGTGCCTTTGACCGGGCCGCCGGCGCTGCTGACGAAGATCTGGTTGAGCGTGTCCGGGCTCTGCCAGTATTGCGGCGCCACCTCCATCACGACGTGATACTGATTGCGCGGGGTATAGATCACCGAAACTTGGCGCTGGCCGAAGGCGTCATAGAGCGTGTTGTCGATCTGCGAGACGGCAAGGCCGAGCCGTGCCGCCGTCGGACGATCGATCACCAGATCGGTTTCGAGCCCCTTCTGCTCCTGATCGGAATTGACGTCGGTCAACTGCGGCAGTTGCTCCAACGCCGCGGTGATCTTCGGCATCCATTCATAGAGCTGGGCGAGGTCGTCGCTTTGCAACGTGTATTGGTAGAGCGCGTTGCTCGGCCGGCCGCCGGCCCGGATGTCCTGGACCGCCTGCAAAAACAGGCGGGCGCCGGCGACCCGCGCCAGCTTGCCGCGCAGCCGGGCGATCACCCCGTCAACCGACAGCGCGCGCTCGGCCCGCGGCTTCAGTGCCACGAACACGAAGCCGGAATTGGTCTGGCCGCCGCCGGTGAAGCCGACGACGCTGGCGACAGCGGGATCCTGGCGGATGATCGCGATGAACTCGGTCAGCTTCTCCCGCATCAGCTGGAACGAGATGCTCTGATCGGCCTGGATTCCGCCGATCATGCGGCCGGTGTCCTGCTGCGGGAACGGGCCTTTCGGAATGAGGATGATCAGATAGAGGTTGAGGCCGACCGTCAGAAAAAGGATCAGCAAGACGATCGCCTGGTGTCGCAAGGCCTGCGCCAGCGTGCGCTCGTAAAATCCCAGCATCGCCGCAAACACCCGCTCGCTCGCGATATACCAGCGGGAGCGCCGGTGCGGTGGGTGATGCGTCGCGATGTAGGCGCACATCATCGGCGTCGTGGTCAGCGACACCACCAGCGAGATCAGGATCGCCACCGACAAGGTCACGGCGAATTCGCGGAACAGCCGGCCGACAAGCCCGCCCATAAAGAGGATCGGCACGAACACCGCGATCAAGGACAGGCTCATCGATAAGACGGTGAACCCCACCTCGCGGGCGCCGAGCAGAGCGGCCTCGCGCCTGTTCATGCCGGCCTCGATGTGGCGGGTGACGTTTTCTAAGACGACGATCGCGTCGTCGACGACAAACCCGGTCGAGATCGTCAGCGCCATCAGCGACAGATTGTCGAGGCTGTAGCCCAATAGGTACATCGCGCCAAAGGTGCCGATCAGCGACACCGGCACCGCGACGCTCGGTATCAGCGTGGCCCGCGCGTTGCGCAGGAACACGAACACGACGAGGATCACGAGCCCGATCGCGATCACCAGCGTGCTCTCGACATCGTGTAATGAGCTGCGGATCGTGATGCTGCGGTCCATCGCGACATCGAGGTCGATGTCGCTCGCCAGCGAGGCCCTGAGCTGCGGCAGCAACCCATACACCCTATCGACCGTATCGATGATGTTGCCGCCGGGCCGGCGGTAGAGGATCACCAGCACCGCCGGCTTGCCGTTGGCGATGCCGGCGTTGCGCAGGTTTTCCGGGCCCTCCTCGACGGTGGCAACATCGCTCAAACGCACCGCCGCGCCATTGCGGTAGGCGA
>JBGPTQ010000494.1:0-2389 GCA_041490725.1 Allostellaceae bacterium
CGTGGTCGCCGAGCGCATGTCCGGCGGCGGCACCCCGGCCAAGCTGCCAAAGCTCGATGACGCGAAAATCACCGACCTCGTCCTCAGCTTCGAGGTGGCGAACGAGCGCATGTCGGCGGTGCGCTATGCCGCCGACTACACCTTCCATTTCCGAGCGGAGGAAGTCCGCCGCGTCCTCGGCAATACCCGGCCCGCCGTCTCCGAGGAACCCGGCAAGTCAGCGGTCCTGCTCCCGGTATATCAATCGGCTGCGCAATCGAGGTTGTGGGAGGATCCCAACCCGTGGCGTCAGGCCTGGGAAGAGCAGCCCTCCGGGACCGGCGCGGTACGCCTCGTCGTGCCGCTGGGCGATGCTGGCGATATTGCGGCGATCGATGGCGACCAGGCGCGCGCGGGCGATGCCGAGGCGCTTGCCGCGATCGCCCGGCGGAACGGCGGCGAGGAAGCGATCGCCGCGCTCGCCGCGACACGCGGGCCGCCCGACAGACCGACCGGGTTGGACGTCACCGTGCGGCGCTATCGGGCCGGCCGGCTCGTCGACAGCCATGCCGAGAAGCTGACCGCCAATCCCGGCGAAAGCGAGAGCGCTCTGCTGCGCCGCGCCGTCGCCGCAATCGTGTCCGACATCGGGAGCGGCTGGAAGAACGAGGCGGTTCCGCATTACGATCAGGAGGGCAGCCTGACGGCGATATTGTCGATCACCGACCTCGACGATTGGGTGCATGCCCGCGAGCGCCTGGTCGCGGTGCCGGCGATCCGCAAGGTCGCTCTGATGGCTTTGTCGCGGCAGGAGGCGACGATCGAGATCGGCTATGGTGGAAGCATCGATCAGCTGAAGGCAAGCCTCGCCGAGATCAGCCTCGACCTGGTCCGCGGCGACAAGCTGTGGCGGCTCGCCCGCACCGGGCCGGCGCGCCGGCCGTGACGCGGACCATACCGGCAACCCGCCCTACGATGGTTCCCGAGATTACTCCTGGCCCCGAACTGCCCGCGCCGCGCGCGATCGGCCGACAGCCAAACTTGCGCCGCGGCGAGCTGAACCTCCCCAACCTGATCACGCTGGCGCGGCTGTTATCGGTGCCGTTGACGATCTGGCTGATTTTCGACGAGCGCTACGGCGCCGCATTCTGGGTTTTTGTCGGGGCCGGGCTATCGGACGCGCTCGACGGCTATATCGCAAAACGCTTCGACCGCCGCACCCGGCTCGGCGCCTTGCTCGATCCGGTCGCCGACAAGGCCATGCTGGCCGGGGTCTATGTGACCCTGGGGCTCGCCGGGCAACTGCCCCTGTGGCTCGTCGGTCTGGTGGTGTTGCGCGATTTTTTGATTGTCCTCGGGTTTCTCCTGATCTCGACCACCGCCGCCCCAAGACGGCTCGGCCCGCTTTACATCAGCAAGGTCAACACCCTGGTGCAGATTGCCTTGGTCGGATTCGTGCTGGCGCGGCTGGGCCTGGCGATCGAGGCCGGACCGGCGACCGGGCTGTTGATCGCCGCGGCCGCGGTGACGACGGTGCTGTCGGGCGTGTTCTACCTCGTGCGCTGGGCGCGCATCGTATCCGGTTCGGAACAGGCATTGTGAGCGCGCGGGCGTACCGGTTCCTGTTCTGGCTCGGCCTCCTCCTGCTCGTCATCGTTGCGCTCGGCCTGGTCCAGGCCATCCTGATGCCTTTCGCCACCGGGTTCGCGATCGCCTATATCCTGGCGCCCGGCGTGACCCGCATCGAGGGCTGGGGAGTGCGCCGCAGCCTGGCGAGCCTGTTTGTCATCACCCTCTTCGTGCTCGTCCTCGGCTTGATCCTGGTGATCCTGGTGCCGCTGATCCAGGGCCAGATCGTCCAGCTGATCACCCGCGTTCCGAACCTCGTCCGCGCGCTGCAAGACCAGCTCGGCAGGCTCATCCTGCTGCTCCAGGAGCATTTGCCGGCCGAAGACGTCAGCAAATTGCGCGATCTGCTCGGCGCCAAGCTCGCCGAGGCGATGACCTGGCTGGCCGGGCTGGTGCAAGGGATGATCACCAGCAGCCTGGCGATCCTCAATATCGTGTCGCTCGTCGTGGTGACGCCGATCGTCTCCTTCTTCCTGCTGCGCGATTGGGAGAAGATGGTCGCGCATATCGATTCCTACCTGCCGCGGCAGTCGCTGGAGACGGTGCGCGGGCAGGCGCGGCTGGTCAGCGACACGCTGGTCGGCTTCGTTCATGGCCAGGCGCTGATTTGTCTGATCCTGGCGATTTACTACGGCATCGCCTTGACCCTTGCCGGTCTCGCTTCGGGCATTGCCCTCGGCTTATTGATCGGCGTCTTGGCGATCATCCCGATGCTCGGCGTGACGACCGGGTTCGTCCTGGCGCTCGGCCTCGCCGCCAACCAATACGGCAGCTGGAGCGC
>JBGPTQ010000495.1:0-2388 GCA_041490725.1 Allostellaceae bacterium
CACGCGACAAAGCGCAAGGGCAGCGCCGCCTCGTCGAGGATCTCGCCGGCGACGAGGTTGGTCAGCGGCATCTCGGCGGTCGGGATCAGCCACAGCCCGTCCGTCGTGCGGAACATGTCCTCGGCGGCTTTCGGCAGATTGCCGGTGCCATATGCAGTCTCCTCGCGCACGAGATACGGCGGCGACACCTCGGTATAGCCGAACTCGATCGTGTGCAGATCGAGCATGAATTGCGCGATTGCCCGTTCGAGCCGGGCCAGCGCGCCCTTCAGCACGACAAAGCGCGACCCCGACAGGCGAGCGGCGCGCGGAAAATCCATCAGCCCGAGCTTCTCGCCGATCGCCTCGTGCGGCAGTGCAGCGAAATTGAACCGCGGCGGCGAGCCATGGCGGCGCAATTCGCGATTGGCGGTTTCATCCGGGCCGTCCGGCACCTCGGGCGCGGGCAGGTTCGGCAGGCTCGCCAAGAGGTCGTCGATCCGCTGCCGCAGCTCGGCGGCCTTAGCCGCGGTAGCCGCCTCGATGTCCTTCCCGCGGGCGATTTGGCTGAGCAACTCGTCGACCGACTCGCCGCGCGCCTTGGCCGCGCCGACCACGCGGGACAGCCGGTTGCGCGCCGCCTGCGACTCCTGCGCCTCGGTTTCGAGGGCGCGCCATTCCTTGTCGAGCGCCAACACCTCAGCAGCGCACGGCGGGAGGCCGCGGCGGGCGAGGCCCCGGTCGAATTCCTCCGGGTTCTCCCGGATCCATCGCATATCGTGCATTTACATCACGCCCCCGCGGCGGGATCGTCGCCGCCGGCTAGCTCGGCCTCTTCCTCCGCCTCCCGCTTGGCGCGCGCCTTTTCGACCATGCGGCAGGAGTAGATCGAGACCTCGTACAGGATGATCAGCGGCACCGCGAGACAGGTCTGGCTGACGATGTCGGGCGGGGTCAAGACGGCCGCGACGGCAAACATGCCGACGATCGCATAACGCCGCTTCGAGGCGAGACCGGCGGCGGTGACAATCCCGACCCGCGCCATCAGCGTCAGCAGCACCGGCAGCTGAAAGGCGATCCCGAAGCCGAGCAGCAGGGTCATCACCAGGGACAGGTACTCGTTGACCTTGGGTTCCGATACGATCGGCAGCACACCCTCTCCGCCCGGGGTTTCAAAGCTGAGAAAGAACCGGAACGCCATCGGTATCACGACGAAATAGGCGAGTGCCCCACCCATGATGAACAATACCGGGGTCGCCGCCAGATACGGCAGAAACGCGCCCCGCTCGGTCTTGTAGAGGCCCGGCGCGACGAATTTCCACAGCTGGACGGCAATCACCGGAAAGGACAGGCAGATCGCCGCCCAGAACGACACCTTGATGTAGGTGAAGAAGGCCTCGGTCAGCCCGGTGAAGATCATCTTGCGCCCGGGCTCGCCGGCATAGATGTCGGCAAGCGGGTGCGCCAGGAAGCGATAGATCATTTCCTTGAACTGATAGGAGACGAGAAACGCGATCATGATCGCGCCAAACGACCACAACAGCCGGTTGCGCAGCTCGACCAGGTGGTCGAGCAGCGGCATCCGGCCGCCTTCGAGTTCGTCCTCTTTGTCGTCCTCGGCCATCAGCAATCCTTCACGTCATTCCCGCGAAAGCGGGAATCCAGGGGCTCCGGGGCTCAGCGGGCCGCCCTGGACCCCCGCTTTCGCGGGGGTGACGATAATTCCTAACGCGAGAACGCTTCATCGAGAGACTTATGGCTTTGGCGGCGCGGGATCAGGATCACGTCCGGGGTCCGGCGCCGGCGCCCCGATCGAGTGCTCGGGTGCGCCGGGCGGCTCGGCGGCCGGTTCCGGTGTGGCCTCGGCAGCCACCGCCGGTTCCAGCGTGCCCTCGGCAGCCGGTGCCGGTTCCGGCAAAGCGGTTTCAACGGGGGCGGGAAGCGCCGGGGCCTCCTCGGTGACGGCGGGCGTGGCGGCACCCGGTTCCTCGAAATAATCGGGCAGATTCGGCGGCTTGATGCTTTCGGCGAGCTCGCCGGTCGGGTCGATGGTGTTCTGCAACTCCTTCGCGACATCGAACTCGGTCGCCTTCTTCAGATCCTCGCGGATTTCATCGAGTTCGGCCTCGCGGATCATCTGGTCGATGCTGCTCTGGAACTCGCGCGACAGGGTGCGCGCCTTGCGGACCCAGAAGCCGGCCACGCGCAGGGCCCGCGGCAGGTCCTTCGGCCCGATCACCACGAGCGCGATGACCCCGATCAGCAACAGCTCCGGCCAGCCGATATCAAACAGCATCGCAAGATCGGCCACAGGGCGCAGCGCTGCTCGCGGCGCCCGCGCTAGGGTGAAGAAAAAACAGCATCGGGTGGCTCTGCACGGCGCGCGATGATCTCAGAAAGGCGAGGCAG
>JBGPTQ010000496.1:0-2383 GCA_041490725.1 Allostellaceae bacterium
GCAAATGAAAGCGAACGGCGTCACCGATGTCGTCTGGCTCCCGGACAGCGAGACCAACTGGCTGTTCCTGTTGATGAAGGCCGAGCCGTCGCTGCGCCTCGTCGGGGTCAGCCGTGAAGGGCACGCCTGCTCGATCGCCGCCGGGCTTGCCGCCGGCGGGAAGAAACCGCTGATCCTCATCCAAAATACCGGGATGATGGAATCCGGCGATTCGATCCGCGGCTGGCTCTTAGGCCTCAACGTGCCGGTGGTGCTGATGGTCGGCTATCGCGGCTGGACCCGCCATGGCGTGACCACGGACACCGCGGCGACCTACACCGAGCGGTTTTTGATGGCGTTCGGTCTCAGCTACTACCTCGTCGAGAGCGACGCCGACGCGCCGCGCATTACGACCGCCTTCGAGGAGGCGGCGCGCACCAAGCGACCGGTCGTCGTCCTGGTCGGCGACGAATATCACGGCTTCAACCGGTAGATGCAGTGATTTCTTCTCGCTTACATGTTCTTGCCTCGACGGGCCCCTCACCCCAACCCTCTCCCCGCAAGCGGGGCGAGGGGGCTATTTGTGCGTTTGCGGCGGCGAGACTCCAAGCCCTCGCCCCGCTTGCGGGGAGAGGGTGGCGAGCGAAGCGAGACGGGTGAGGGGCTGGTCGCCGCCATATTCCAATCGACGTTAAGGAGAGCAACTCAAAATGATGCGCATTGCCGAAGCGCTCGAAGCCTTCCGCCCCTATCGCGGCGACGCCATCGTGGTGCCGGGCCGGGGCGGCCGCTACTGGATCGAGCAGACCGCCCGACCCGAGCTCGACGTCCCGCTCGGCGACCCGGCGATGGGCGGCCATGCCGGATTTGCCCTGGGGCTCGCCCTCGCCCGCCCCGAGCGCAAAACAGTGCTGTTCGATTCCGAGGGTGACATTCTGATGAGCCTCGGCATGCTGGCGACCATCGCCGAGCAGGCGCCAGCCAATTTCTATCACTTTCTGCTCGATAACGAGGTCTACGCGACGACCGGCGGGCAGCCGGTGCCGAACGCCAAAAACATCGCCTATGACAAGCTGGCGCTCGCCGCCGGCTATCCGCGCGCCCATGCTTTCGACGAACTGGCGGATTTCGCCCGCGACTTGCCGGCGATCCTCGGTCGTCCCGGCCCGGTCTTCGTCGCGCTCAAGGTCTACCCCGAGGTCGAGAATGACCCGATCGGGCGGCGCCGGCGCTGGCAGACCCGCACCCGTGACCAGGTGCTCGCCGATCTGCGCGGCGCCTTGGGAGTGGCCGCGCCATGACCCCCAAGGCAACCGCAATCGACGCCGGCACCTTCGATTACATCGTCACCGGCGCCGGGTCGGCCGGCTGCGCCGTCGCCGCGCGGCTCAGCGAGGATGGCCGCTACCGGGTCCTCCTGCTCGAAGCCGGCGGGAAGGACAGCGGCTTCTGGATCCACGTTCCGATCGGCTACAGCCGGCTCTTCGCCAATCCGCGCGTCAACTGGATGTTCGAGAGCGAGCCGGAGCCCGAGCTCGAAGGCCGCACGATGTACCAGCCGCGCGGCAAGGTCCTGGGCGGCACCAGCTCGATCAACGGCATGGTCTATATGCGCGGCAACCCGGCCGATTATGATTTGTGGCGCCAGCGCGGCTGCGAGGGCTGGGATTGGGACCGTATTCTCCCGTATTTCAAGAAGGCCGAGGACCAGGAGCGCGGCGGCGACGCGTTCCACGGCAGCGGCGGGCCGCTGCGCGTTACCGATCAGGCGATCAGCTGGGAGCTGGGCGACCATTTCATCGCCGCCGCGATCGAAGCCGGGCTGCCGGCCAACAACGATTTCAACGACGGCGAGCAGGAAGGCGCCGGGCCGTTCCAGAACACCACCGACCGCCGGCATCGCTGGAGCACGGCAACCGCCTATCTGCGCCCCGCGCGCCGCCGCGCCAACCTGACGATCCGCACCAATTCGCACGCGACGCGCATCCTCGTCGAGGAGGGCCTGGCGCGCGGCGTCGAGTTTCTCTGCGACGGCGTTCCCCATGTCGCGCGAGCGCGTGGCGAAATCGTCGTCTGCGGCGGCGTTTACGGCTCGCCGCAGCTCTTGCAATTGTCCGGGCTCGGGCCGGGGGAGATGCTGCGGGAGTTTGGCATTCCGGTGGTGCGCGACATGCCGGGGGTCGGCGCCGATCTGCAGGACCATTTCTATGTGCGCCTCGCGTTTCGCTGCACCAAGCCGATCACCCTCAACGACATCGCCAACAGCCCGGTCAAGAAGCTGATCGCCGGGCTGCAATACGTGCTGTTTCACAAGGGACCGCTGACCAGCAACGGAATCTGCGCCGGCGGCTTTGCGCGCAGCGATCCGCGACTCGAGCGGCCGGACATCCAGCTCAACTTCAGC
>JBGPTQ010000497.1:0-2382 GCA_041490725.1 Allostellaceae bacterium
CAACGCGGCGTAGACCCTCTCGCCGAGCAGAAGCTGGCCGGCGATGCCGGGGTTGACCGGGATCACCCGGTAGCCCTTCCCCTGCAGGTATTTCATGACGAAATAGCTCGGCCGGTTCCAATTGGAGGAGGCGCCAACCATCGCGATCGTGCGCACGCGCTCCAAGATCGCACGGATCTGCGCGTCGGAATACGGGATCGGATCGAGCTGGCTCATGGCGCCTCGCAATTCACCAGGAGGACAGGGAGGGTCATTGTCATCCTATCGCACGGGTATCCTATCGCACGGGTATCCTATCGCACGGGTATCCTATCGCACGGGTATCCTATCGCACGGGTATCCTATCGCACGGGGGCCACAGATGCTCGGCGCGAAACGACGGCGGCGTCGCCGACGAAGATTGAGGGCGAACCGGCACAATGATGGCGGCAAATCCGACAATTGCATGATGTTCGCTCAATACAATCAGCCCAACTTGCGCTACAGGGTAGCTTGTCAACCTCCCGCCGGGCGCCTTAACCCCGGCTTAACCCATGAACCGGCAAAATGCGTTGACGCAGCGGGGAAGAAGGCTAACATTTCAGGTGACCGGACCCACACCGAGGATCGTTCGAGGTCACGATCGTTGCCCAGGCCGGCAGCGTTACCGCATTTGCTGTCCGACGGCCGGGAAGCGGTTTTACTTTCCAGGAGGGGAAGGATGCCCCCGGGGATGGTGCTGATGATCGATCGAATGCGTTCCGCGCTGATGGCGCTACGGACCGACGATTCGGGCGCGACGGCGATCGAATACGCCCTGATACTGGTGCTCATATCGATTACCGTCGTCGGCTGGGCTACTTTCGTCGGCACCTCGGTCAGCGGCTTTTTCGTGCAGATGGCGAACGGCCTCTGAGATCGCGGTGTTGCACGCAGGCGCATTCGCCTGCTGTCGGCGCCTCTTGAGCGCTGGGCCGAAAAGCCCCATCCTTGCCGCCGCCAGCGCGCGCCGGTAGGAACAGCCCTTGAGGGAGAGCCGCAATGACGACCCAATGGCAGCCCGCCCACGCCTATCCCGACCCGGCAATCATCACCCTCGATCCGCGTTTCGAGCCGCTGCGGCCGCCGATGAACGCCGCGGTCGAGCGGCTTTACACCGGCTGCCGCTGGAGCGAGGGCCCGGTCTGGGTCGGCGATCTGCGGTGTCTGTTGTGGAGCGACATCCCCAACAACCGCATCCTCAAATGGGACGAGGAAACCGGCGAGACCACGATCTTTAGGAAGCCGTCGAACAACGCCAACGGCAACACCCGCGACCGCCAGGGACGGCTGGTCACCTGCGAGCACGGCATGCGGCGGGTGACCCGGACCGAGCATGACGGCTCGATCACGGTGATCTGCAACCGCTACGAGCATAAGCCGCTCAACTCGCCCAACGACGTCGTCGTCAAATCGGACGGGTCGGTGTGGTTCACCGATCCCGTCTTCGGCATCGCCAGCAATTATGAAGGCGGCAGAGCCGAGCCGGAACTGCCAACCAACGTCTATCGCGTCGATGGCCGCACCGGGCGCGCCACGATCGCCGCCGAAGGGCTGAGCGGCCCGAACGGCCTCGCCTTCTCGCCCGACGAACAGCGCCTCTACATCGTCGAATCGCGGGCCCGGCCGCGCGCGATCCGCGTCTTCGACGTCGTCGCCGACGGCACCACGCTCGCCAACCCGCGCAACTTCGCCGATTTCGGCGACGGCACGCCCGACGGCTTCCGCTGCGATGTCCAGGGCAATCTGTGGTGCGGCTGGGGCATGAGCGAGGCGCTCAACGGGGTCGCCGTTTTCGCCCCCGACGGCAAGATGATCGGCCGCATCGCGCTGCCCGAGCGCTGCGCCAATCTGTGCTTTGGCGGGGTGAAGCGCAACCGCCTGTTCATGGCGGCGAGCCAGTCGCTCTACGCGGTCTACGTCAACACCGAGGGCGCGATCGGCGGCTAGCGAGGATCGGCGTCCCGGCGACCCATTCAGGGGACGGCGAGTCGATTGTCGCTCAGCCCGCGCGGCAACGGCCGTGCCAATTCCGGGGCGGCCCGTGTAGTCTGCGGACCGTCATGAAACTGAGTGTCCTCGATCAGTCCCCGGTCCGTGAGGGCGTCACCCCGCGCGATGCGCTCCTGGAAACCGTCGAGCTTGCCCGCCATGTCGATGCGCTGGGCTATTGCCGCTATTGGCTGGCCGAGCACCACGGCTCGCCCGGCCTCGCCGGCGCTGCCCCCGAGATCATGGTGGCGCTGGTGGCGGCCGAGACACGGCATCTGCGGGTCGGCTCGGGCGGCGTCATGCTGAGCCATTACAGCTCATTGAAGGTCGCCGAGCAGTTCCGCATGCTGGAGACGCTCTATCCCGGCCGCA
>JBGPTQ010000498.1:0-2382 GCA_041490725.1 Allostellaceae bacterium
CGCAGAATTTCCAGGATTTATCGTATTGATGATGGGTTTCGCGTTGCTCAACCCATCCTACGACATCGCCGCGGGGTAGGATGGGTTGAGCGCAGCGAAACCCATCGTTTTCAGCTCAAGAGCGCGCCGAGCACCGCGTTGAGCCGCTGGCGTCCGGCATCGGAGGCGGCGAGGCGGTCGGCATCGAGGGTGAGGAACCCGCCTTCGATGAGCCGCGGCAACGCGCCGGCGAACAATTGCTCGACAGCGCGCTCGGCCAAGGCTTCGAGGCGATGGCGCGCGATGCCTTCGACGAGGCGCAGCCCCATCATCAGCATCTCGCCGACCGCGTCGGCGCGCGCGATCGGGGTCATCTCGTCGAGCGCCGTGCCGCTCTTCTCGACCGCGGCAAGCCAGGCTTCCGGGGTGCGAAGCTGGCGGGTCGCGATCTTCTCGCCGCGCTGCGTCACCCGGCCATGCGCGCCGGGGCCGATGCCGAGATAATCCTCGTAGCGCCAATAGGCGAGGTTGTGGCGGCACTCGGCGCCCGGCCGGGCATGGTTGGAAATCTCATAGGCCGGCAAACCGGCCGCCGCGAGGCGAAGCTGCGTCGCCTCGAACAGCGATGCCCCGGTCTCCTCGTCAGCGGCGAGCACCTCGCCGCGGCCAGCCCGGTTGCCAAAGGCCGTGCCGGGCTCGATCGTCAGCTGATAGAGCGAGAGATGCTCGCCGGCCAGGGTCAGCGCCTCGTCGAGCTCTGCTTCCCACGCGGCGAGGCTCTGGCCGGGCCGGGCATAGATCAGGTCGAACGAATACCGCGCGAAGCTGGCGCGGGCGAGGCGGATCGCCGCGATCGCCTCATCCCGGTCGTGGCCGCGCCCAAGGAAATGGAGCGCTTCCGGATCGAGCGACTGGATGCCGAGCGACAGCCGGTTGATGCCGGCGGCGGCGAAGCCGGCGAAGCGCTCCGCCTCGGCCGAGTTGGGGTTGGCCTCCAAACTCACTTCGAGATCGGGCGCGACCGGCCACAGCGCCTTGACCCGCGCGACCAGCGCGGCGACCGTCTCGGGCATCATCAAGGATGGCGTGCCGCCGCCGAAAAAGATCGAGGCAACGACGCGATTGGGCGCCAGCGCCGCCTGATGGTCGAGGTCGGCCAGCAGCCCGCGGGTCCAGCGCGCCGCGTCGACCCCCTCGCAGACATGGCTGTTGAAGTCGCAATACGGGCATTTCGACCGGCAGAACGGCCAGTGGATATAGACCGCGAGGGCGAGGGGTTCTCGGCCCTGGACCGCGGGCGTCCCGCCCGCATGCGCGCGAGACGCGCGCGGTCCAATTTCAGTCAAGCTCACGTCACGCGTCAAAAACACGCCTCCACCAGCTTCGCGAAAGCGCGGGCGCGGTGGCTGATCTGGTGTTTCAGGGCCGGGTCCATCTCGCCGAAGGTCAAATCATAGCCGTCCGGTACGAATATGGGGTCGTAGCCGAAGCCGCGCTCGCCGCGCGGCGGCCAAATCAGATGGCCATGCACCTCGCCGCGGAATGTCGCGACCTCGCCCCCATGGTCCGTGGCGGGCGAGGCGAGCGCCAGAACCGCGACGAATGAGGCGCGGCGGTCGCTCTGCCCGAGTTCGCGCTCTACCCGCGCCATCGCGATGCGGAAATCCTTCCCGGGCCCGGCCCAGCGCGCCGAATGGATCCCGGGGGCGCCGCCGAGCGTCGGCACGACGAGCCCCGAATCATCGGCGAGCGCCAAGAGCCCGCTGGCCTCCGCGGAAGCGTGCGCCTTGAGCGCGGCGTTTTCTTCGAAGCTCGCGCCGGTCTCCTCGGGCTCGGGCAGCCCAAGCGCGCCGGCGCCGACCGTCCGCACCCCATAGGGCGCGAGCAGCGCGGCGATCTCCGCGAGTTTGCCGGGATTGTGGCTGGCGATCACCAGCCTCTCTCCGGGCTCTATGCGGCGCGCCATAGGTCAGGAGAGGCCGAGCGCGGCGCGCTGATGCCGGGTCAGTTCGGTGACGCCGAGGCGGGCAAGCGCGAGCATTTCGCCAAAGCGGGTCTCGTCGAATGGCGCCGCTTCGGCGGTTGCCTGAATTTCGACGAACCCGCCGCTGCCGGTCAGCACGAAATTGGCGTCGGTCATCGCCTGCGAATCCTCGGCATAATCGAGGTCGAGCACGGCGACGCCATTGAACACGCCGCACGAGATCGCGGCGACGCTGTCGTTGAGCGGAACCCTCGGCAAGAGGCCCGCCGCGCACAATTTCGCGAGCGCCTGATAGAGCGCGACATAGCTGCCGGTGATCGCCGCGGTGCGGGTGCCGCCATCTGCTTGTAAAACATCGCAATCGATGCGGATCTGGCGTTCGCCGAGCGCGCCGAGGTCGGTGATCGCGCGCAGGCTGC
>JBGPTQ010000499.1:0-2367 GCA_041490725.1 Allostellaceae bacterium
ATGGCCCTGGTGATCCTTGGAGGCTTGTTCACCTCGGCGGCCCTCAACTTGCTGATATTGCCGCCGCTGGCTCTACGCTACGGGCGGTTCGAGCCGGTGAGCGCGGAGGGTGAGGCGCTGACGGCACGGGAAGCCGCCGCAGAATAGCCCCTTAGACTAGCTGCACGGCTCGGCTTTTTTGGCGTAGAAAGCTGCCAATTGCCAGAGGAGGAGGAACGGCCATGGCGAAGGGTGCGCTGATCGCGGCGATGGATTTCTCGAATGTCGCCGCCGACGAGTTCAACGACTGGTACGACACCGAGCACATCCCCGAGCGGCAGCGTGTGCCGGGCTTTCTGACCCTTCAGCGGTGGATCGGCGCGGAGAACCCGCGACAGTCGGTCGCGACCTACGACCTCGACAGCCTCGCGGTGCTGCAAAGCCCGGGCTACCGCGCGATCGGCGGCGAGAACCTGTCGCCGTGGTCGAAGCGGGTGACCGCGAAGGTAGAGCGCCTGCTGCGCTATGAAGGCGAGCAGATCCTCCCGGGCGACGCGACCGCGCCGGCTAATGCCGGCGGGCTCCTCTTGGTCGGTATGACCCCGGGACCGGAGGTCGAGACCGCGTTCAACGCGTGGTATGACACCGAGCACGTCCCCGCCCTTGCCCGCGTCCCCGGGGTCCTGTGCGCGCGCCGTTACCGGACGAGCGGCGGCAACCCGAAATACGTGGCGCTCTACCATCTCGCATCGCCGGGGGTGGTCGACTCACCGGAATGGAAGCGGGCGAGCGAGTCGACCCCGATGCCCCAGCGCGTTCGCGACCAGATCAGCAATCGGCTGCGGCTGGTCTGCCGGAACTACGTGCGCGCGTAGTCTCACCTCGATCCGCCGGGCGCCGACTAGTCAGAGCGCCCGGCGCGCCTTCAATGCGGCGGTCAGCGTGCCCTCGTCGAGGTAATCGAGTTCGCCGCCGATCGGGACGCCCTGCGCGAGGCGCGTGATGCGCGCGCCGGTCGCGGCGGCGCGGTCGGCGATGTAGTGCGCGGTCGTCTGGCCTTCGACCGTCGCGTTGAGCGCGAGGATCAGCTCGGTTCCGGGCCCCAACCGCGCGATCAGCCGTGCGATGTTGAGTTCGTCCGGGCCGATCCCATCGAGCGCCGACAAGGTGCCGCCGAGCACGTGGTAGCGGCCGCGGAAGGCGCCGGTGCGTTCGAGCGCCCATAAATCGGCGAGGTCTTCGACGACGCAAATCGCCGTCGGATCGCGTTCCGGATCCCGGCAGATCGCGCAGGGATCCGATGTGTCGAGGTTGCCGCAGGCCGCACATTGCTGGATCGCCGCCGCCGCCGCACCCATCGCCGCCGCCAAAGGCTGCATCACCTGTTCGCGCCGCTTGATCAGGAACAGCGCCGCGCGCCGCGCCGAGCGCGGCCCAAGCCCCGGCAACCTTGCCAGCAGCTGGATCAGTGTATCGAGCTCGGACATGGTGCGGTCAGCCCCCACCCCAGCCCTCCCCCGCATGCGGGGGAGGGAGGGACCCGCCAAGCGGGAGGGTGGGGGCTGCTTCGTCTCGCAACGACGCCCTCAAAACGGCAGCTTCATGCCGCCGGGCAGCGCGAGGCCGCCGGTCAGCTTCTGCATCTCGGATTCGGCATGGGCATTGACCTTTTGCCTGGCGTCGTTGAACGCCGCGACGATCAGATCCTCCAGCACCTCGACTTCGGCGGGATCGACCACCACCTTGTCGATCGTCACCCGTTTCACATCCCCCTTGCCGTTCAGAACCAGCTGGACCATGCCGCCGCCGGCAACCCCGGTCATCTCGACGGCTTCGAGCTGGGCCTGCATCTCGGCCATCTTGGTCTGCATCGCCTGAGCCTGTTTCATCAGCTGGCCGAGATTTTTCATGACCCGTCCTCTCCCGTGCTCGCCCCATCATCGCTGACACCATCGCTGACATCATCGCCGACATCATCCGGCGCTGCTTCGGTCCCGGCATCGGCTGCGACGAAGCGCTCGCGCACCGCCGCGATCGTGGCGCCGGGGAAGGTCTCCAGCACCGCCCGCACCAACGGGTGCGCCGCGACCTCGTGGCGCAGCGCGCTCGCCCGCCGCGCCTCCTCCTCGGCCAGCGTCGGCGCGCCCTCGGTCTCCGAATAGGCGACGAGCCAGCGCGTGCCGGTCCACTCGCCGAGCAGCTGGCTGACCCGGTTGGCGAGATTGTCCGGTGCGCCCGCGGCCTTGCGAAACTCGATCCGGCCGGGCTGGAAGCTGACCAGATGGACATGCGACCACAGATGGGCGCGGGTCAGCGCCTCGCGCTTTTTGTCGAACAGGGCGATGATTTCGGCAAAGCTCTGCGGCACCGGATCGAACTCGGCGCTCG
>JBGPTQ010000500.1:0-2361 GCA_041490725.1 Allostellaceae bacterium
ATCCGCCGCTTCAACTCAGGTTCGGTCGCCGCGAAACAGGTCAGCCGGATCAGGTCGGCGGTGACGAATTCCCGCTCCTCGGGCTTGACGAACATCAGATGGCCGCGGTGGTTTTCGAGGTAATGCGCGCCCTGCGGCCGAAAATTCCGAGCCAGCTCGACATAGCCCGCCACCGTGTCGGCCAAATCAGGCGGGATCGCGGCGATCGCCGGCCACCCCATCAGCGCCGCATCGGCGGCGCGGTGCAGGAGCATCGCGGCGCGGGGGCCCGCTTGCGCGATGGCCCGCGGCGAGTCGGCGGGCTCATGCTCGTCGAGCACGACGCCGCCGGTGAGGACGATCGCCTCGAGCGCGTCCTTTGCCTGCCCGGCCGATGCCCATAGAACCCGCATCTCCTCGAGCGCGGCGATCCCGCCCGCCACATCGGCCGTCGTGTTGATCCAGCCCGCGCCGAGCTTCGCCGTTAGCGCCCGCGCCCGCGGGCCGGAGGCGGCGAGGTAGAGCCCGATCGGGTCCTGTGTGTTTATGAGGCCAAGCTCGGGGTTCAACAGGCGAATGAGGCGCCGCTTGCCCTCCAACTCGGCCTCGACGGTCTCCTCGCGCAATAGCGCCATCACGGTGTGGATATAGGCTTCCATGTCGGCGAGCTTGACCGCGCCCAGCCCCATCGCACGGCGCCCGGTGAAGCCGGTGCCGACGCCCAAATCGATCCGCCCCGGCGCCAGCTTGTTGAGCGAGGCAAAGGCGTTCGCCGCGACCGGCGCGATCCGGTTCGACGGGATCAAAACCCCGGTGCCGAGGCGGATCTTCGTCGTCTTCATGGCCGCCGCGGCCATCGCGACGAACGGGTCCGCACTCAGCATCTGGGTGTCGTAGAACCAGGCGCGGGCGAACCCGAGCTCCTCGGCGCGGCGCACCACCCGCCACGAATCGGCGTCGGTCGGTATCGCGATCGCAAAGCGCATGGCCCCCTCCCCAAAATCCCTTTTCGGGCAGTTTATTTACCACGAAGACACAAAGGGCACGGAGAGGTACAGCCCCTTCGTGCCTTCGTGGTGATCTTCGTTAGCGCTTGGAGAACTGGAAGCTGCGGCGGGCCTTGGCCTTGCCGTATTTCTTGCGCTCGACGACGCGGCTGTCGCGGGTCAGGAACCCGCCCTGCTTGAGGACCGGGCGCAGCCCCGGCTCATAGAACATCAGCGCCTTGCTGATGCCGTGCCGCACCGCTCCGGCCTGGCCCGACAACCCGCCGCCCTTGACCGTGCACCACACGTCGAACTGGCCGAGCCGGTCGGTGACGACGAAGGGCTGGTTGAGCAGCATGCGCAGGACGGGCCGCGCGAAATAAACCGGGCTGTCGCGCCCGTTGACCTCGATCTTGCCGTTGCCCGGCTTGATCCACACCCGGGCGACCGCGTTCTTGCGCTTGCCGGTCGCATAGGAGCGGCCGAGCTCGTCGCGTTGCGGCTGGACCTCCACGGGGACCGCGCCCAGTGCCGCAGGGATTACCGGTGTCGGCGTCGGCCGCGTCACCACAGCCATCGCCTGGCGCAGGCTCGCCAGGCCCTGAAACGTCTGCGGACCGGCGCCGCGCTGCGCGGCCGGGCGGCCCTGCGGCGGCTCAGCCGGCGCTTTGTCTTTATCGTTCTCTGGCGCGTCGTCGTCGGCCATCCTCACGCCCTCACATTCTTGCGGTTCATCGCGGCGATATCGAGCGGCGCCGGCTGCTGCGCCGCATGCGGGTGCTCCGGCCCGGCATAGACCCGCAAATTACGCATCACCCGCCGCCCGAGCGGCCCGCGCGGGATCATCCGCTCGACGGCTTTCTGGAGCACCCGCTCGGGATGCCTTCCGGCGAGGATGGCGCCCTTGCTGCGCCCCTTGATCCCGCCGGGATAGCCGGTATGCCAATAGAAGATGCTGTCGGCGCGTTTGTTGCCGGTCAGCTGCACCTTCTCGGCATTGACGACCACGACATGGTCGCCGCAATCCATATGCGGCGTGTAGGATGGCTTGTGCTTGCCGCGCAATCGCATCGCGATCAGCGACGCCAAACGCCCGAGCACCAGCCCGTCGGCGTCGATCAGCAGCCATTTCTTGTCGATATCGGACGGTCTGGCGGAAAATGTTTTCATTCTGTGCGGCCCGAATGCGCCGGCTGCCGGCCTGGTGCGGGCGCCCCGTGTAGGCAATCGCCAAGCTGGCGTCAAGCAAAAAGCGTTACGAAACAATACGCTTCGCCGAGCGGTATTATGATACCTCGACACAGGATAGGGAGCGCCGGTTCGAGTGTCGCCAATCCGATGCCCGGGCCGGCCGTGATGCCTCCGCTCGGCTCAGACCTGATAATCAGTCGGCGAT
>JBGPTQ010000501.1:0-2347 GCA_041490725.1 Allostellaceae bacterium
CGGTCGGCGGCGAAATCGCCGTCCTCCCACCAGCCTCGCACCTCCGCGAGCAATTGGCCGACGCGGCGCCCGGGCGGGATGCCGAGTGCGGTAACGTCGTGCCCGGCAAGCGGGAACACTGGAGGTTTCCAGCCGCCGGCCAGAGCCAGCAATTCGGTGAGCCGCGCCTCATCCATGCCGCCCTCGGCGGCGATCAGCAGCGCGAGGTCGCGGCAGCGTTCGGCGCCGAGCCGGTACAGCGCCCGGCGCTGCGCCCGCATATCGCCGCCCGGCCATGGATCAAGTTCGGGGGGCCACGGCGGCGCGAGGCCGACGAGCCGATCGCGCCAGGCATTCGCCAGGCGCAGCCGCTCGGCCAGGCCGGCCGCGCCCTCGGCGTCGACCGCGACCAGCGCCGCGAGCCGGCGCAGCGGGTCCGGTTCCGGCTCCATCGCGATCAGCCTTGCAAGGCGCTCGAGCCGGGTCGCCCCAGGGACCAAAGTCTCGGGCAGGATCGCCGCGAGCACGCCGTCTTCGGCCATCATGCGCAATGCCGGGACGGGATCTGCGACGCCCAGCAGTCCGGTCAGCTCGTGCGCGACCCGTTCCGCCGAGAGCTTCGGCAACAGCGGTACCGATGCCCGGCAGGCGGCGCGCGCGGCGGGATCGCCCCGGTCATTCCCTGGGCCGCTGCCGAACCGCGCCGCGAAGCGGTAATAGCGCAACACCCGCAGCACATCCTCGGCAATCCGCGTCGCCGCCTCGCCGACAAAGCGCACCCGCCGGGCGGCGAGATCGGCAAGCCCGCCGACCGGGTCGTGCAGAGTGCCGTCCGGGTCGAGATAGATCGCGTTGATCGTGAAATCGCGGCGCGCGGCGTCTTCGACCCAATCGGCATCGAAGGCGACCCGCGCGCGCCGCCCAAAAGTCTCGACATCGCGCCGCAGCGTGGTGATCTCGAAATGGCGCGGCGGCACCACGGCCGTCACGGTGCCGTGGGCGATCCCGGTCGGCACGACCTTGATGGCGGCCTTGTCGAGCGCGGCGACGACCTCCTCGGGGCGGGAAGGGGTGGCGAGGTCGATATCGGCGATCGGGCGTCCGAGCCCCGGGGCGATCAGCGCATCGCGCACGCAGCCGCCGACAAACCGCGCCGTAATGCCGGCCTGCGCCAGCGCCTCGAGCAGGACCCGGGTCGGTCGCTCCTCTATCCAGGGCTGCGGCGCTAGCTTGGTCACGGGCTGCGCCCGGGCTCGACATGGCCCGTCTCGATATGACCCGGCACGATCCGGCCGTTTTCCCAGCGCGGCGGCACGTAGGTTCCGGACTGCGAGGTGCCGAAATGGACGGTCACGACGAACAGCACCAGGGCGAGCAACAGCGCGCCGGCTGCCGCCAGCCACACCCAGGGCAGAGCGGCCCAGCGCACCGTCTCGCCCAGCTGCGACCCCGGTTGCGACCCCGGTGGCGACCCCCAGGGCGACCCCCAGGGCGACCAACGCGCGACCCGAACCCAAATCAGATAGAGCGCGGTCGGCGCGACAAGGGGCAGCACGATCGTCAAAAAGACCCGGAGCATGGCTCAATCAATCTGCCAGCACCTCGGCCAAATTGACCAGGATTCCGGCGGTGGCGCCCCAGATGTTGCGGCCCTCGAAGGGGAGCACGAAAAACCAGCGGCTGCGTGTGCCGACCGCGCGCTCGATGCGCTGATGGTTGCGGTGGTCGAGAATGAAGGCGAGCGGCACCTCGAACGCCTCGGCGACCTCGTACGGGTCGATCGCGAGCGCGAAGGGCGGCGCGACGATGCCGACGATCGGGGTGATCTCGAAGCCGGTGCCGGTGACGTAGGTGTCGAGCCGGCCGATCACGCTGACCCGCTCGCGCGGCAGCCCGACCTCCTCCTCGGTCTCGCGCAACGCGGCGGCGACCGCGTCGGGGTCGTGTTGCTCGATGCGGCCGCCGGGAAACGAGATCTGCCCGGCATGCGCGGAGAGGTGCGCCGTGCGCTGGGTCAGCAGCACCGACATGCCGCTCGGATGGTCGACCAGCGGCACCAGCACCGCCGCCGGCCGCAACGCCGCGCTGGGCGGGGTCATGCCGGGGTTGAGGTCATGATCGCCGCGGATGGCAAGGCGGAACGCCGCCGCCTCTTCCGGGTCGCCGGTGCCGCCAAAGCCGCGCCTGCCGGGTCGCCGGTCGGCCAGGCGCTCGATTGCGCGAGCTCGGATCATGGGATTGAAGCACCTCAGATAAACAACCCAAAGCCGTCGTCCCGGCGAAGGGCGGGGCCCACAGACCCCACGCCCAGACCGTTTTAAAGTGGGTGCCCGCCGTAGCCGGGGCGACAAAGTTATATTGGCCGAAA
>JBGPTQ010000502.1:0-2338 GCA_041490725.1 Allostellaceae bacterium
AGACCGGCTCGCCATGCCGCAAGCGACCGCCCTCGACCAGCGCCAGCGCGAAGCCGCGGCCGAGCCGGGCGCCGAAATAGCTCGACGTCACATGGCCGATCATGGCCACGGGCGGAGCTCCGCCCAATTCCGCCACGAGCTGGGCGCCCTCGGGGAGGATTTCCTCCGGGTTGTCCGGCAACAGGCCGACCAGCTGCTTCCTATCGGCCCGCGCGGTGTCGCTGCGCGCCAGCGAGCGGCGGCCGAGGAAGTCCTTGTCGCCTGCGACCAGCCGGCCGAACCCGAGATCAATCGGGGTGACCGAGCCGTCGGTCTCCTGGCCGACGATGACGTAGCCCTTCTCGGCGCGCAGCACGTGCATCGCCTCGGTGCCGTAGGGGGTGATGCCGTAGGGCGCGCCGGCGGCGATCAACCGCTCCCACAGGTTCAGACCATGATCGGCCGGCACGTTGATCTCGTAGCTCAATTCACCCGAGAAGCTGACCCGGAAGATCCGCGCCGGAATGCCGGCGATATCCGCTTCGCGCATCTGCATGAACGGGAAGGCGGCGCGGTCGAGCGCCAGGCGAGGCGCCAGCGCGCTCAGCACCTCGCGGGCCCGCGGGCCGACCAGCGTCGCGTTCGCCCATTCCTCGGTCAGCGAGGTACAGAACACTTCGAGATCGGGCCATTCGGTCTGCAGCCACTCTTCGAGCCAGTCGATGACCGCGGCTTCATTGCCGGTCGTCGTCGTGATGAAAAATCGGTCGGGCGCGAGACGGGTCCCGACCCCGTCGTCGAACACCATGCCGTCCTCGCGACACATCACCCCGTAGCGGCAATGCCCAATCGCCAGGCTCTGCCAGTGGTTGAGGTAGATGCGGTCGAGAAACTGCCCGGCATCGCGCCCGCTGACCTCGATCTTGCCGAGGGTCGAGGCGTCGAAGAGCGCGACCCGGTCGCGCACCGCGAGGCATTCGCGCCGGACCGCGGTGTTGATGCCCTCGGGCGCCATGTCCTCGCCGGGGTGCGGGTAATAGCGCGGGCGCTGCCACTGCCCGACATCCTCGAACACCGCGCCGGCGGCGACGTGCCAATCGTGCATCGGGGTGACGCGCACCGGGTCGGCGAGACGGCCGCGCTCGCGCCCGGCGAGAAGCCCGTAGGCAACCGGCACGTAAGGCGGGCGGAAGGTGGTCGTGCCGGTCGCGGCGATGCTGCTTCCGGTCAGCGCCGCGAGCAATGCCAGGCCGGGAATGTTGCCGGTCTTGCCCTGGTCGGTGCCCATGCCGAGCGTCGTGTAGCGCTTGACATGCTCGATCGCGGCGTAACCTTCCCGGGCGGCGAGCGCGATATCGGCCACGGTCACGTCGTTGTGCAGATCGACAAAAGCGCGCCGCGCGCCCCGTCGTGCGCCCCAGGGCGACAGCGCGATCGAGAGCGGCGCCGGCGGGCTTTCGGTAACGTCCTCGACCTCGGGCAGCGCCGGAGGCTCCCCGCCGCCGAAGCCGCACAAGGCGGCGGCGCGGGCCCCCGCCGCGGCGCCCTCGGCAAGGCAGAGGCGAAGCGCGAAGCTGCCGCGCGCCGCGCCGACGCATTCGATAGCTCCATTGGCGGCCGCCTCAATCGCCCCCTGGGACGCCTCGGGCACAAAGGCGGCGAGGCGCTCGTCGAAGCACAGCCGGCCCCACCCTTGCGCGACCACCGCCTGTGCGAAGAGGGAGAGGGTCGGGTTCCAGCCGCCGGAAACCGCGAGCAGGTCGCAGTCGAGCCCCGTACTTTTTCCGTGCGCCGAGCCGTCCGCGGTGAACCGCTGCAGCCACACCCGGCGCAGCGCCGCGCGGCCCGCCGTCCTGACCACGCGGTGGCCGGGATAAAGCGGCATTCCGGCGACCCGGCGCCGCGCCGCCACTCCGGGTTCGGCGCGCGGATCGACGATCGCGGCGAGCACAATGCCGGACGCGGCAAGGGCGGCGGCGAGCGCATAGGCATCGTCATTATCGGCGAACAGCACCGCGCGCCGGCCGGGCATCACCGCGTAGCGGCGCAGATAGAGCTCGACGGCGCTGGCCAGCATGATGCCAGGGCGGTCGTTGTCGGCGAAAACCAGCGGGCGCTCCAAGGCCCCGCTCGCCAGCACCACCCGTCGCGCGCGGATGTGCCAGAGACGCTGGCGAGGCAGGCCGGAAGGCGCCGCGGGGCCAAGCCCCTCCCCGACCCGCTCGACCGCGATCAGGTAATTGCCGTCGTAATGGCCGATGACCGTGGTTGCAGGCAGCAGCTGCACCTCAGGCATCGCCGTCAACTGGGCGACGACCGCGGATGCCCATGTCATGCCCTCGCCGTCGCCGATGCGATA
>JBGPTQ010000503.1:0-2333 GCA_041490725.1 Allostellaceae bacterium
GGCGGCATCCGCGAGATCGAATTCTTCGCCCAGACACAGCAGCTGATCTGGGGCGGCAGACTGCGCCAGCTGCGGGTGGCGCCGACCTGCACGGCGCTGCGCCGTCTCGCGGCGAGCGGCCGCATCGACCAGCGAACCGCCGACGCGCTGATCGCCGATTATCGCTTTCTGCGCCGGGTCGAGCACCGGCTGCAAATGGCGGAGGATGCGCAGACGCATCGGCTGCCGGCCGATCAAGACGGCGTCGCCCGGCTCGCGACCTTTCTCGGCGACCCGGATGCCGGCCAGTTTGCAGCCGATCTGTGCGCCCACCTCGCCTCGGTCGAGAAGCACTATGCCGAGCTGTTCGAAGAAGCGCCGAGCCTTTCGGGGCCCGGCAATTTGGTCTTCACCGGCGCGGACGACGACCCCGACACGCTCGCGACCCTGGCGCGACTTGGCTTTGCCGACCCGGCTCGGGTCGCGGCGATGGTGCGCGACTGGCATCACGGCCGCATGCGCGCGACCCGCAGCCAGCGAGCGCGCGAGATCCTGACCGAGTTCGTTCCCGAGCTGCTGCGCGTTTTTGGCGCAACGGCGCATCCCGATACGGCGGTCCTGCGCTTCGACCAGTTTCTGTCGCTTCTGCCGGCCGGAGTTCAGCTGTTTTCGCTGTTTCACGCCAATCCCGGATTGTTCTCGCTGGTCGCCGACATCATGGCCGAGGCGCCGCTCTTGGCGGAAAGCCTGGCGCAGCGTCCGGCCTTGCTCGATGCGGTGCTGACCGCCGAATTTTCGGCGCCGCTGCCCGATTGCGCCGGGCTGGCCGGCGATCTGGCGAGTGTGCTGGCCGGCGCGCGCGATTTCGAGGACACGCTCGACCTCATACGCCGCTGGGCCAATGAGCGGCGCTTTCAGGTGGGAGTTCAATTGCTGCGCGGTGGCATCGACGGGGAGCGGGCCGGCGCCGCCCTCGCCGATATCGCCGAGACCGCGCTTGGTGCCCTGTTGCCGGGGGTGGTGGCCGATTTCGCGCGGGTCCACGGCACGGTGCCGGGCGGCGCCTTCGCGATCGTCGCGATGGGGCGGCTCGGCAGCCGCGAGATGACCCTGGCCTCCGACCTCGATCTGTTCCTGATCTACGACGCCCCCACCTATGATCCAACTGTCTATGATCCAACTGCGGACAGCGCCGGCTCACCCGGTCAGCGCGGGCTCGCCCTTGCGACCTACTACGCCCGGCTCAGCCAGCGCCTGATTTCGGCGATTACCGCGCCGACCGCGGAGGGCCGTCTCTATGAGGTGGACATGCGCTTGCGGCCATCGGGCGAAGCGGGGCCGATCGCCTCGAGCCTTACCGCCTTTGCCCGATATCAGCGCGAGTCGGCCTGGACCTGGGAGCACATGGCGCTGACCCGGGCGCGGCCGATCGCCGGCGATGCGGCGCTGTGCGAGGGAATCGCGGCGGCGATCACGGCGGCGTTGACCGCACCGCGCGACCCGCTGGGCCTCCTCGCCGATGTCGCCGACATGCGCCGACGCATCGCGGCGAACCTGCCGCGCCCCTCGCCCTGGGATCTGCACAACCGGCGCGGCGGGCTGATCGACCTCGAATTCACCGTGCAATACCTGATGCTGCGGGAAGCGGCGCGGACGCCCAAGGTGCTGCGGCGCGGGACGGGCGCGACGCTTGCAGCGCTCGGCGCTGTCGGCGCCCTGCCGCCGCAGGGGGTGCGCGAGCTGAGCGACGCCCTCGCCCTGCTGCGCCATCTGCGAACGCTGCTTGCGCTGTTGTTCGAGGGGGTGCCGGACCCGGCGGCGCTGGCCGGGCCGGCCGGCGCCACCCTGGCGCGCTGCGCCGGCGCGGTTGACTTCGCCCGGCTCGACGCGGATATGACTGCCGCCTGCGCCCGCGTGCGTGCCTGGTACGACCGGCTGATCGCGCGCCCAGCACGATTGGCGGCGCGGCGTGTAGCGCAATCCCGCGACAATGCGACAGGAGAGACTGCGCGATGAGCGTCCAACCAGGCGACAAGGCACCCGATTTCACCATGCCCACCGACGGCAACGGCACGGTCACGCTCGCGCAGCTCCGTGGCAAGCCGGTGGTTCTCTACTTCTATCCGAAGGACGATACCTCGGGCTGCACCGCCGAGGCGTGCGGCTTCCGCGACTCGGTCCCCGATTACGGCAAAACCGGCGCCGTGGTGATCGGCGTGTCGCGCGACTCGGTCGCCTCGCACGACAAGTTCAAGAAGAAGCACCAGCTGCCGTTCATCCTTGCCTCGGATGCCGCGGGCGAGGTGACCGAGCGCTATGGCGTGTGGGTCGAGAAAAGCATGTACGGCCGCAAA
>JBGPTQ010000504.1:0-2317 GCA_041490725.1 Allostellaceae bacterium
GAGTGTCGAGCCCGACCGCTTTCGCCAGCTCGTCATCGAGGGAGGGTGGCAGGCGATGGCGCACCTCCTTCACGGCAACCTCGAATACCCCCTCCTTGCCGGCCATGTCGGGGTTGCCGTAATCCGCGGGAAAGGTGACGCGTACCGCGCGCGTTTCGCCGGCGCCGATTCCGGCCAGCTGGTCGGTGAAGCCGGGGAGCAGCCCTTCGGCGCCGAGCTCGATCTGGCGGCCTTCGCCGCGGCTGCCGGCGATCTCCTCCTCGCCGATTCGGCCGACAACATCGGCGACGAGAATATCGCCGGTCTCCGCCGGCCGCTCGACCGGCTCGGATTTGCGCTGCGCTTCGGCGATTCGTTCGACCGCCCGCTCGACATCCTCCTCCGGCACGTCGGCGACCAGCTTTTCGAGGCCGAGCGAGGCGAAGTCGTGCTCCGGCATCTCAGGCAACAGCTCGACCGACATTGTGTATTCGAAATCGGCGCCTTCCGCCGCCGACACGATCTCGACGCGCGGCGGCAAGGCCGGGCGCAGATTGTGCTCGCGGATCGCCTCGGCCGAGCTGTCCTGCACCGTGCTCTCCAGCACCTCGCCGCGCACCGCCGGGCCGTAGCGCTGGCGCAGCATCGGCATCGGTACCTTGCCGGGACGGAAGCCGGGGATCCGCACCGACTGCCCGATTTCGCCGAGGCGGCGGGTGATCTGATCCTCGACCTCATTGGCCGGGACGGTGATCTTCAACTCGCGTTTCAGCCCCTCGGCGCTGGTCTCGATCACGTTCATCGCGGATTGCTCACATTGCTCTGGTCAATTCGGCGCCGATCGACGGCATGATTGCGATGGTGCGGGCGGGGGGACTCGAACCCCCACGATTTTCATCGCTGGAACCTAAATCCAGTGCGTCTGCCAATTCCGCCACACCCGCAAGGCCGCCGCTCGGCGGCGTCATCGGGGCGCGTCTCCGGGCCGACGGCGGCGGTTTCTAACACACTCCCCCAGCCTAACATAGCGAACCCGCGCTCGTCGTATTCCGCTTCAAATTCATTACTCGATCATCTCGTCGGGAAGCCCCCACCCCAACCCTCCCCCGCTTGCGGGGGCGGGAGTCCGCCGTCTCGGCGGCGTACGGGTGGGGGCTGAACCGGCAGGGCCAATCACTCGATCACCTCGTCGGCGCGGGCGAGGAGGGATTGCGGCACGGTGAGGCCGAGCGCCTGGGCGGTCTTGAGGTTGACGACCAGCTCGAATCTGGTCGGCTGCTGGACCGGCAGATCGGCCGGCTTGGCGCCCTTGAGGATCTTTCCAGCGTAAATGCCGAGCTGGCGATAAGCAGCTGGTTGGCTCGCTCCATAGCTGATCAGCCCGCCGGACAAGACGAACGGGCGCGACTGATAGATCGCCGGAACGGCATGGCGTGATGCCAACGCCACGAGTTGCTCGCGCCGGCTGGCGAAGAACGGATCGTTGCCGACGACAAGCGCACCGGCATGCAGGTTGACGAGGCTTGCGAAGGCGCCGTCGATCTCGCTTTCGGTGCTGGCCTTCAGGATCGGGAGCTGCACCCCCTTCGCCCGCGCCGCTTCCCGCACGTCGCGGATCATGGGCTCGGCATTGGAATTGTTCGGGTTCACCAGGAGGGCGATCACCTTGGCCTCGGGAACCAGCTCGGAAAGCAGCTCAAGCCGCTTGGGCACCAGTTCGACGAGCATGAATGCCACGCCGGTGAGGTTGCCGCCCGGCCGGGCGAGACTGGCGACGAGCCCGTCCCTGACCGGGTCGGTGCCGACCTCGAAGACGATCGGGATCGTCGAGGTTGCGCCTTTCGCCGCCAGGGCCGAAGGAATGGCGTTCGTCGCGATCAAATCGACCTTGCGGCCGACGAGATCGGCGGCCAACGCGGGCAGCCGATCATAGCTTCCCTCCGCCCAGCGGTACTCGATCGAGACGTTCTGCCCCTCGACATATCCGGCTTCGCTCAGCCCCTGGTGGAACGCGGCAGTAGTCGGTGCAGCCTGATCGGGCGCGCCGGTGCTCAGGTAGCCGATCACCGGCATCGCCTTCTGCTGCGCGCGGGCGGCAAGCGGCCAGGCAGCAGCAGCGCCGCCCAACAGGAGCACCACCTCGCGCCGCCTCATTCGATCGCCCCCCATTAGCCGCGCAAACCCTTTCAATTCGTCATCCCCGGGCTTGTCCCGGGGATCTACGTGGGTGGCCGGGACCAGCCCGGCCATGACTAGTGAGACAAAGCGCGCGATGTAGACGATTGTGGGTTGATTCGCCTGGGGAGCCGTTCCGATGCGCGCGCAACTCCTGACCGCA
>JBGPTQ010000505.1:0-2306 GCA_041490725.1 Allostellaceae bacterium
ACCGCTCGGACCTGCCGCCCCTGGATTCCCGCTTGCGCGGGAATGACGGGTCTGGTCGGGGAGGATCGATGACCCCACGCCACGTTGCCGTCGGCGACATCATGCTGGGCAATGATCTGCCCCTCGTGCTGATCGCCGGGCCGTGCGCGCTCGAAAGCCGGGCGCACGCGCTGGAAATGAGCGCGGCGCTGGTCGAGATTACCGGCAAGCTCGGCATCCGCCTCATTTACAAGACCTCGTTCGACAAGGCGAACCGCACCTCGCTCGGCGGCGCGCGGGGCGTCGGGATCGGCGAGGGCTTGCCGATCCTTGCCGAGATCCGCGAGCGGCGCGGTTGCGCCGTGTTGACCGACGTGCATCTGCCCGAGCAATGCGCGCCGACGGCCGAGGCGGTCGACGTGCTGCAGATCCCGGCCTATCTGTGCCGCCAGACCGACCTCCTCGTCGCCGCGGCCCAAACCGGCCGCGCGGTCAACATCAAGAAAGGCCAGTTCCTCGCGCCGTGGGACATGGTGCATGTCGCGAACAAGATCGTCTCCAGCGGCAACGATCGCGTGCTGCTGTGCGAGCGCGGCGCCAGCTTTGGCTACAACACGCTGGTCTCCGACATGCGCTCATTGCCGGTGCTGGCCGAGACCGGGTTTCCGGTCGTGTTCGACGCCACCCATTCGGTGCAGCAGCCGGGCGGGCAGGGCGGCAAGAGCGGCGGCGAGCGCCGCTTTGTCGAGACGCTGGCCCGCGCCGCGGTCGCTGTCGGCGTCGCCGCGGTCTTCATGGAGACCCACGAGGACCCCGACCGCGCGCCCTCCGACGGCCCCAACATGGTGCCGCTGCGGGCGTTGCCGGAGCTCCTTGAAACCCTGATCGCCTTCGATCGCCTCGCCAAGGCACGGCCACGGAGCGCGATGTAAGCTCGGAAAAAATCTTGAACCGGGTAAATACGTCGCGTAAATACGCATCGTGCGGTTCACCTGGGACCCGGACAAGAACCTTGCGAATATCCGCCAGCACGCGATCGCCTTTGCGGACGCTGCTCGGATTTTCGAGAGTCCGACCGTTGAGCGGGTCGACGACCGTTTCGAATACGGCGAAATACGCGTCTACGCAGTCGGACTGGTGAACGGCATCGAGATCACGGTCATCTACACCGACCGGGACGATGACGAGCGACACATCATATCCGCATGGAGAGCAGAGCCCCATGAGCGGCGATACTATTGGCAAAACCTCGAAACCTGAACCGGCCACAGACTGGCAGCGCCTGCGCGGCATGACCGACGAGGAGGTCCATGCGGCGGTGCTTGCGGACCCGGAGATAAAGCCGACCGACGAAGCCTTCTGGAAAGCGGCGCGCGTGGTCATGCCGCAATCCAAAAGGACGGTCACGATGCGTCTCGACGCCGATTTGCTGGCGTGGTTTCGCCGACAGCGGGGTTATCAGACACGCATCAATGCGATCCTGCGCGCGTACATGAATGCGCACGCTGAGGATCGATAGGGCGGGCGGCGTCATTGTCGGCCTTCGACCGCCTCGTCAAATCAAAGCCGCGCAGCGCGATCTAGGAAAATACTCCCTCTCCCCCATCGGGGGAGAGGGTTGGGGTGAGGGGGCGAATAGGCTATGTCCTTGCCGCTGAAATACCCTCACCCGGCTGTCGCTGCGCGCCGGCCACCCTCTCCCGCGGTGCGGGAGAGGGGCTCACATCGCATGAGGCCCCGATGACCGCCATTGCCGACATCCACGCGCGCGAGATCCTCGACAGCCGCGGCAATCCGACCGTCGAGGTCGAGGTGACGCTCGACAGCGGCGCGATGGGCCGCGCGGCGGTGCCGTCGGGGGCATCGACCGGGTCGCATGAGGCGGTCGAGAAGCGTGACGGCGGCGCACGCTTTGGCGGCAGGGGGGTGCTTGAGGCGGTCGGCGCCGTCAATGGCGAGATTTTCGATGCGCTGTCGGGGTTTGACGCGGCCGACCAACTGGCGATCGATCGCACCCTCGTCGCGCTCGACGGCACGCCGAACAAGGCCCGGCTCGGCGCCAACGCGGTGCTCGGCGTCAGCCTTGCTTGCGCCAAGGCGTCCGCCGCCGAACTTGATCTCCCTCTCTACCGCTATGTCGGCGGCGTCTTCGCCCGCACCCTGCCGGTGCCGATGATGAACATCGTCAATGGCGGGGTGCACGCCGACAACCCGATCGACATCCAGGAATTCATGATCGTGCCGGTCGGCGCGGCCAATGTTACCGAGGCGATCCGCATGGGCTCGGAGGTTTTTCACGCACTGCGCAAAAAGCTCGCCGATGCCGG
>JBGPTQ010000506.1:0-2305 GCA_041490725.1 Allostellaceae bacterium
CGGCTCGGCGACCTTGGCCGGCTATTGCGCCACCAAAGGCGGGGTGCGGTTGTTCGCCAAGGCGATTGCGATGGAGTGCGCCTCCAGAGGCGACGGCATCCGGGTCAACTCGGTGCATCCCGGCATCATCGACACGCCGATCTGGGGCAAGATCCGGCCCGACCTCGTCGGCGGCGGGCGCAACGCGCCGATCGATGTCGAGGAGATGGGGCGCCTCGGCGCGCCGCTCGGGCGTGTCGGCCGGCCGCAGGACATCGCCAACGGCGTGCTGTTTCTGGCCTCCGACGCGGCGAGCTACATCACCGGCACGGAGCTCGTCATCGACGGCGGCATCACCGGCGGGGCCATTCCGCGCAGCGGGCCGTTGGCACGCAGGCCCGGCTCATGAACGACGTGATGCGCCGCAACGCGCCAAATCCGCTGCCAAATCCATTGATCGATCCGATCACGCTCGAAGTGCTGCGCAACGGGCTCGAATCGATCGCCGACGAGATGGGGGCGGTGCTGAAGCGCACCGCGTTCTCGCCATACCGCGCGGGTGTCGCTGCAATCGGAGCGCCGCCGCTTCGCGCCTTACGGGCTACACGGCGGCGGCGACGGCAAGCCCGGCCGTAACGCCGTCATCCATGCCGATGGCACGGTCGAGGAGGCGCCGGGCAAGGCGACATTGTCGCTCGGCCCGGGTGAGGTCGTCGTCGTCGAAACCCCGGGCGGCGGCGGGTGGGGAGCGGCGTAACCTTCCGCATCCTCTGATGATGCGCCTCCGGCTGGGAGCGCTATATTAGGAAGGCGGAGACAGAGGGACCGATGGCCGAAGCCGCGCTCAAGGACATGACGGTCGATGAATTCCTCCAATGGGAGGACGGCACCGATACGCGGTACGAACTGGTCAACGGGGTCGTGGTTGCGATGGCACCGCCAGCGCCGCCACACGGCCGTTTGGCTACGTCGCTCGGAGGTGAAATTCGCGCTGCCTTGCGTGGTCGTCGTCATTGCGGTGTATACGGCGAAGCCGGCATCGCACGGCCGGACCGGGATGACACCTGCTACGTCGCTGACCTCGCGGTGACTTGTGATCCGCCGCAGCCTGATGATCGGCTCATTCGGAACCCGGTTCTGATCGCCGAGATTCTATCGCCGAGCACCATCGCGTTCGATCGGCAGACAAAGGTGCCGGACTACCGGCGCATCGCCAGCGTCCAGGAAATCCTGCTGATCGACTCCGAAAGCGTTTTCGCCGAGATACTGCGCCGGGAAGGCGATCACTGGATCACCGAGATCGTCCAGGGTCCGGCCGCAACCTTGTCCCTCAACTCCATACCGGTCGCCATCCCAATGGCCGAGCTCTATGAGGGAATTCCGCTGCCGGCGCCGAGGGTCGGACGAGGCGGGATGGGCTGATCAGAACGCCCGCTCTCGCTAAGCCCTGCCGGTAATGCTGCAACGCCTTTATGCGCGCACCCTCGGCATCGCCGCCGGCCCCAATGCGCTCCTCGCACTGTTGGCCGTCTCGTTTGTCGAGAGCTCATTCTTCCCGATCCCGCCCGACATCCTCTTAATCCCGATGATCCTGGCGCGGCCGCGTGAGGCGTGGCGGCTCGCCGCGCTGTGCACGCTCGCCTCGGTCGCCGGCGGGCTCCTTGGCTACGCGATCGGCTATTTCCTGTTCGACGCGATCGGCCGGCCGGTGCTCGAATTCTATCACGCGATGGACAGCTACGACGCGCTCAAGGCCGGCTTTGCCCAGTGGGGCGTGTGGATCATCATCATCAAGGGGATGACGCCGATCCCCTACAAGCTGATCACGATCGCCAGCGGCGTCGCGCATTTCGACTTTGTCACCTTTGTCGGCGCGTCGATCGTCTCGCGCAGCCTGCGCTTTTTCCTGGTCGCTGCATTGCTGTGGCAGTTCGGCGACGCCGCCCGCGGCTTCATCGAGCGCCGCCTGACCCTGGTCACCACGCTGTTCGCGGTGGCGCTCGTTGGCGGCTTCGTGGTGCTGCGCTATTTATAGCGGATGATCCTGACCACCCGAGCTTTTGCCGGCTTTGTGCTGATGGCGAGCGCAATCGTGCTCGGTTCGGCGCTGTTGTCGCAGTATTGGGGCGGGTTGGCCCCGTGCGAGCTCTGCCTCTTGCAGCGCTGGCCGTGGACCGCCGCGATCGCGATATCGCTCGTCGCGCTGATCGCCGGGAACCGGCCGACGCTGCCCTGGGCTGCGCTCATTCTCGCCATCGTTTTCGGAATCAGCGTGGCCTTCGCCTTCTACCACGTCGGGGTCGAGCAGCATTGGTTTGCCGGCCCG
>JBGPTQ010000507.1:0-2299 GCA_041490725.1 Allostellaceae bacterium
AGGCTCGGGTCGTTGGACCATTCCGACATCGAGGCGTCGTAGAGCCGCACATCGGGATGGCCGAGCATGACGAGAGCGAGCGCATCCGCGCTCGCCGCGATGCCGCCGCCGCAATAGGTGATGACCCGCGCCTTGTCGAAGGCGCCGACCGCATCGAATTTGGCGCGCAGCGCGGCGGCCGGCAGAAAGGCGCCGGTCGCTGGATCGATCAGCGCGGCGGCCGGCACGTTGACGCTCTTCGCGATCCGGCCGACCCGTCCGTAAACCGTGCCGCCGGTGCCGGTGTGCTGCGGCGCAGAGAGGGCGTTGAGCGTGCAGGTGGCAGGGTCGCCGATCGCGCCGAGCACCGCTTCCTTACCGACCATCAGCTTGCGGTCTTCGCGCACGGTGAAGCGAGCCGGCGGGCGTGGCCGCGCCGCTCCGGTCTCGACCGCGCGTCCCTCGCGCGCCCATTTCTGAAAGCCGCCGTTCAGCACCGCGGCGTTGTCGAAGCCGTAATTGCGCAGCATCCACCACACCCGGCTCGCCCATTGCGGCGTGGTGGTGCTGTAGAGGATGACGCGGCTCCGGTCGCCGACCCCGAACCTTCCCATCGCCGCGGCGAAATCTCCGGCGCTCGGCAGCATGAAGCGCAGCCGCGGATGCGGCGCCGAGAGGTCGCCCTGAAGGTCGATGAACTGGGCGCCCGGGATGTGGCCCTTCTCGAAATCCTCACGCCCGGGCTTGACCGTGTAGCCGATATCGGGATTGGGAATGAGGTGGATCGTGCAATCGAAGATGCGCAATTCGGGGTCGCCGAGATGGGAAGCGAGCCCCTCGCTCTCGACCAGAAACTCGGGATGGGCAAAGCCTTCACTCGCCGCGCTCATATCAGCCTCCGCCGTTGTTGGCCGATCGTGCCCCGCGGCCGACGCCCAAGGCAAGCGCCGCTTTTCCCTCTGCCCTTCAGGGCCGCCCGCTGTTTGAAGCGAGGCGGTTTTCGTGCACCTGGAGGTGGCAATAGGCGGCGCGCAACAGGGGCGTCGCGAGAGAGAAGCCGCCGGCGCGGCGCACCATGTCGCCGACGACCGCGTCGGCCTCGGTGCGCCTTCCGGCTTCCAGATCCTGGCGCATCGAGGGGCTGTTGATGCTGCCGCGCTCGGTCAGCATCGCCTCTACCCGCTCGCGGCTTTGCGGCCTGGGGGAAAACCCGGAAGCGGCGGCGACCGCCTGGCATTCGGCGAGCGCCGCGAGCATCAGCGCCTCGCCGTCTTGGGTCGCCATGATCTCGCCGACCGTGCCGCGCATCAGGCAGTTGATCCCCGCCATCGCGCCCATCATCACGAATTTTTCCCACATATCGAGCAGGATGTTGTCGCTCGCCGGGGCGCTGACCGGGGTGCCCGCAAACGCCGCTTCGATCGCCCGGGCCCGCTCGCTGACCCCGCCGCCCCGCTCGCCAAACGCGATCCCCGACAGGCGGTTGTGGTGGCGGATGCTGCCGTCGGGCAAGAGGCTCGCGCCGACATAGGCGACCCCGCCGAGCACGCGATCCGGCCCGAACGCGGCATCGAGCCGGTCGAGATGCACCAGGCCGTTGAGCAACGGCAATACCGCGCTATCCGGCCCGATACCGGGGCGGATCGCGTCGATCGCGGTGTCGAGGTCGTAATGCTTGGCGGTCAGCAGCACCACATCATAGGGCCCGCCGACCCGGTCGGCGGTCGCTGTCTTGACCGGCACGCGAAAGTCGCCGAGCGGGCTGGTCACCGTGAGGCCGTGCTCGGCAAGCGCGGCGGCGCGCGGGCCGCGCACCAGAAAGGTCACGTCGCGCCCCGCCTCGGCGAGCCGACCGCCGAAATAGCCGCCGACGGCCCCGGCCCCGAGCACGAGAAAGCGCATCTCCTTACCGCGCGGCAGTGCGGCCGTTGACCAGGGCGAGGCCGCGCAGAACGTCGATCGCCTCGCTCAGCTGCTCATCGCTGGTCGTGCCGATATCGCCGCTGGCGACGGTCGGCTGGTCGCCCTTGGGCGGCGTCGCGGTCGTGTCCGGTTCCTTTGCCGGCGTGGCCGCGCCGCCGGGCGCGCCGCCTTTGGGCGCACCGCCTTTGGCTGCGCCGCCGGCCGGCTTGGCGGCATCCGGGTTCTTCAGCGCGCCGCGCAGGTCGGCTTCGCGGCGGTGATCGACCTGCGCGACCTTCGCCAGTTTGAGCGGCGATACGACGAGGTCGGGGTCGAGACCTTTGCCTTGGATCGGTCGGCCGCTCGGCGTCACAAATCGCGCCGTCGTCAGGCGGATCGCACCGTTGCCGTTGAGCGG
>JBGPTQ010000508.1:0-2291 GCA_041490725.1 Allostellaceae bacterium
CACCGAGGCGCTGAAGCTCGCCTTCGCCGACCGCGAGGCCTATTACACCGACCCGGCGTTGGGCCATGTGCCGCTGCCGACCCTGATCTCGTCGGAATACGCCGCCGAGCGGCGAAAGCTGATCCGGCCGGACCGGGCCTGGCCGGAAATGCCGCCCCCCGGTGAGTTGGGAGCCTCGGCGCGGCGGCTCTCCGCCAGCCCGCCCAACCCGTTCCCCGAGCCCGACACCTCTTATGTCTGCGTCGCCGACCGCTGGGGCAATATCTTCTCGGCGACGCCGAGCGACGGCTCCTACGGCTCGCCGGTGGTGCCCGGGGTCGGGTTCATCCCGTCCAACCGCGGCTCGCAGTCGCGCCCCGACCCGCGCCATCCGGCCGGCGTCGCGCCGGGCAGACGGCCGCGCCTGACGCCCAACCCGGCGCTGGCGATCAAGGGCAATGGCGCCGAGTTCCTGCCGTTCGGCACGCCGGGCGGCGATGTGCAGACCCAGGCGATGCTGCAGGTCCTGCTCAACATCTTCGTGCATGGCCAGGACGTGCAGAGCGCGATCGAGAGCCCGCGTTTCGCCAGCTACAGCTATCCCTCGTCGTTCGCGCCCTATGATTACTATCCCGGCCGGCTCAACCTCGAAGGCCGCTTCCCCGAGGAGGTGACGGCCGATCTCGCCCGGCGCGGCCACCAGGTCGAGCGCTGGCCCGATTGGATCTGGCTGGCCGGCGCGGTCTGCGCGATCCGCACCGACCCGAAACGAGGAATAATGGAAGCCGGCGCCGATCCGCGCCGCGCCGCCTACGCCTTGGGGTGGTGAGGCGCGGCCCGCCCCTCGGGACCGCGGGCCTCCGGCCCGCATGCGACCGGGACGGCCGCGGTCCAGGTTTTCTGGACGGTGGCGTTTACGGCCCGCGGCGCGCGGTTTTCGGGTAGGGCGTGCCGTCGCGGTGGGTGTAGCTGCCGGCATGGGCCATCATGTCGATGTCGGAGTAGTGGCCGGTCCCGCCGGCGATCCGGCTGCCGATTTCCAGCGCGACGGCATCGCGGTCGGAGCGGTTCTGCAGGCAATGGCCGTTCGAGTCGTTCGCCTTGAAGCCGGCGCAATCGCCGGCGCGCAGCAATTCGGCGCCGTCGTCGGTGACGAGCGTCACTTCGCCGGAGAGGACATAGACGAATTCGTCTTCGCGCTCGTGCCAGTGGCGCTGGCTCGACCAGGCGCCCGGCGGCAGCCGCAGCATGTTGACGCCGAACTGCGTGAGCCCCGCGACATCGCCCAATTTTTGGCGCTGCCGCGTCAGGCACGGCTCATCGAACGGGGGTGGGTAGAGGGTGCCGGTAATCAGCGGGAGTGTCGCGAGGTCGATGCGCTTGGCCATGAGATGATCCTTTCGCCGAAGGACACGGCGCTGGAAGCTTGATATTGCACTGCACAAAATGTCAACCGATGCCGTTGCCGACCCCGTTGCGCGCCCGCTATATGTGCACCGGGAATCGAGGAGATGCGCGTGAACGAAGTTGATCCGGGGCCTCCCATACCCGACTGGCGCGACGCCATCTTCTCCGCGCTGAAGGCGGCCGAAATCCGCCAGGTCGGTTATGTCCCCGATGCGGGGCATACGAGGCTCATTGAATTGTGCCGGGCTGATCCGGACATCCGCGCGGTCGGACTGACCAGCGAAGAGGAAGGGATCGGCCTCGCCGCTGGGGCCTGGCTCGGCGGCCAGCGCGCCGCCCTCTTGATGCAGTCGAGCGGGGTCGGCAATTGCATCAACATGCTATCGCTCGCGAAATCCTGCCGGTTTCCGCTGACCCTGCTGGTCACGATGCGCGGCGAATGGGGCGAGTTCAACCCGTGGCAGGTGCCGATGGGAACCAAAACCCAGGCCGCGCTCGAATTGATGGACGTGTTGGTCTACCGGGTCGAGCGGGCCGAGGAGGCCGGCGAAACGGTAACCGCGGCGCTCGACATCGCCTTCAATGGCGGGCTCGTGACCGCGGTCTTGCTGGCGCAGCGCCTGATCGGCGCTAAGCGGTGGGTGAAATGAGCGGCGCAGTGAAGGGCAACGACCCGCGGCTGGACCGCCGCGCCGCGATGCGCACGCTGCTCGACCGGCGCGGCGACATGCTGCTCGTGACCGGGCTCGGCTCCACCACTTATGATGCCGCGGCGGCGGGCGACGACGAGCGCAATTTCTACCTGTGGGGCGCGATGGGCGCGGCTTCGATGATCGGGCTGGGTCTCGCGATCGCGCGGCCCGAGCGCCGGGTGCTCGTCGTCACCGGCGACGGCGAGATGCTGA
>JBGPTQ010000509.1:0-2279 GCA_041490725.1 Allostellaceae bacterium
AGCAGTTTCTGCATTGCCGCCAGATCGCGGTTTGTGCCGATCATGGCATTCGCTCCTTCGTTGTCTGGCGGTGCGGGTGCCCAGCATCGCCGGTAGTGTCCGCGCCTGCGTTGATCCACATCAACGCGTGAGCAATCGGCTTTCTTTGGCGGTGATCGCGAGATAGAGCCAGCCAGATAGACGGCAGCGCGATCTCAAGGCAGTTGCACCCTGGCCCGCTTGACCTGGATCAAGGCGCATCCAGCCGTGAGGGCGATCATCAGAGCCGATGTGGACACCGGAACTGGCCCACCGGCTGGCTATTGTGCCGCCCACGGCGGTCTGCTTGATCCAAAACCTACACGCTGGCTGAGGATGGCCCGCCATGCCCCCGATCGTGACCCTGACAATGAACCCGGCGCTCGATGTCGCCACCGAGACCGAGACGATCGTGCCAGCTCATAAATTGCGCTGTGGCGAGCCGCGCTACGATCCCGGCGGCGGCGGCATCAATGTCGCCCGCGCCGTGCACTGGCTCGGCGGGGACGCCCTTGCGGTGTTCCCGGTTGGCGGACCATCGGGCGAGATGCTCCGCCGCTTGCTCGCCGATGAAGGTGTACCGCACGCGGCGGTGGCGGTCGACGGCATCACCCGCGAGAGCTTCGCGGTGGTCGAGCGGCAGAGTGGCAAACAGTACCGATTTCTGCTGCCCGGGCCGCATATCGGGGCGCGCGATCAGGCGCGCTGCCTCGACGAGCTCGCGGCGCACGTCGCGGGAGCCGACTACCTCGTCGCCAGCGGTAGCCTGCCGCCCGGCTGTCCGACCGATTTCTACGCCTCTATTGGCGATTTGGCGCGAAAGCAGAGCGCGCGGTTTGTGCTCGATACGTCAGGGCCGGCTCTTTCCGGTGCCGGCAAGGGCACCTTCCTGATCAAGGCGAGCCTGCGCGAGCTCGAAGAATTGAGCGGCACCGAGATTCGCACCGAGGAGGAGCAGCAGAAGGCAGCCCGCGAGGTTATCGAGCGGGGCTGCGCCGAGGTACTCGTCGTGTCGCTGGGTGGCGAGGGCGCGCTGCTCGCGACCAGAGCGGAGATCCGACGCTTTGCTGCGATACCCGTCCCGGCGCTGAGCAGCGTCGGCGCCGGCGACAGCATGCTCGCCGGTATCGTCTTGAGCCTTGCGCGCGGCTGGACGCTGACCGACGCCGTCAGGTTCGGGATGGCCGCCGGCGCTGCCGCGCTCCTCAGACCGGGCACCGAACTGTGTCGGCGCGAGGATACCGAGCGCCTCTATCGGGCAGCGCAGATCCGCGAGATGTGAGGGGCCGGTACGGCCAAACCGGGTGGCGCCTGGTCGCTACAAGCGACCTATCTCATAGTCCTCGGTCGAATAGTCATCAGCCGCCGGAACCTCTGCATCGTATTCCCGCGCCTTGATGATGATGTAGGCCAGCTTTTCAAGGGGGATTGCGAGCATAGGATGCTCCGAGGGTTCGGGTTTGAATGCGGGTGCGAATCCCGGCGGGAATCTCCCCATCAGCGCACGACAACGACCGGGCAGGAGGCGTGGCCGAGGACCTTCTGAGCGACGCTGCCGATCAGCAGCCCGGTAAGCCGGCCGTAGCCGCGGCTGCCCATCACGATCAGCTCGGCTTTCTGTTCGTTGACGAATGCGATGATCTCCTCGGCCGGGTCGCCAAAGGCCCATTTTGTCGCGATCCGGGTCGCGCCTTTCGCCTCTGCCGCCAACCGTGCCCCGGCAAGCACGGCTTCGGCCGCCGCGAGGCCGATCTCGCTTGCCAGCGCCTCGATATGCTCCGAACGGGCATAGGCTTCGAGATCCGCATCCATGCCGGGGGAAAACTCTCGCGGAACCGCAAACAGAATTAGTTCTGCATTGTATTTGCTCGCCAAATCCGCGGCGAAATCGACCGCCTTCAGCGACGGCGCCGAGCCGTCGACCGCCGCCACAATCCGCTCCATCGCTGTACTCCTTTGCCTCCGAATTCAGCGCAAGACATTAACTGTTGTCCCTAACTGTTGTCCCTATTAGCCGCGTTGCCGCGGTTTGAGATTGATCTAGCGCAAATTCATGGCAGGCGCTGACACCGGCTCTGCTGCGATGGATCAACGATTCCGACGCGACATCCGCCGGAGAGGAGCGCGGCCGATCGGTTTAAGGCGCTCCGGAACCGCGCCTCCCGGGGCGCGTCGCAGGTGGCTGCGTCAGAGGCGGCTCGACGGGGTTTCTCATCGCTGACACCGGCATGGGCTTCACCCGGGATTTCGGCTTCGGCGCG
>JBGPTQ010000510.1:0-2277 GCA_041490725.1 Allostellaceae bacterium
CCGGGCCTCTCAGGTTTCGAGCCGGCTTACGCCGACGAGCTCGCCGTCTTGCTGCGCTGGGCGCTGGCGGAAATCCAACAGGGCGACGGCGAGTCGGTATATTTCCGGCTATCGACGCGACCGATCGAGCAGCCGGAACGCGAGCTCGATGCATCGCTCGCCGAGGCGATCATCGCCGGTGCCTATTGGCTCCGCCCGCCCGCCCTCGATGCCGAGCTGGCAATCGCCTATTGCGGCGCGGTCGCGCCCGAGGCGATCGCCGCCTACGAGGCGATCTGCGAGGATTTGCCCGGCACCGGGCTCTTGGCGATCACCTCGCCCGGCCGGCTGCACCGCGACTGGCGGGCGGCGCTGGCCAATGGCAAGGCGGGGATCGCCGAGCGGTTGCTCGCGCGGCTGCGTCCCGGCGCCGCGCTGGTCACCGTCGCCGACAGCCATCCGGCGATCCTGTCCTGGCTCGGCGGCGTGGCGCAGAACGTCGTGGTGCCGCTCGGGGTCGACCATTTCGGCCAATCGGGCGACATCCCCGACCTTTATCGCGTGTACGGCCTCGACGCCGAGGCGATCATCGACGCCGCGGCGCGGGCCTGCCTGCGCGCCCGCCCGCGCCGCCCCAGGATAAATCTAGCCGCTATTGCGGGCCGCCGCGCATCGAGGCCGGTTGGCCCGGCAGTTTGAAGCGCTGGCCGGTGTCGGTGATCCTGTCGCCACTGACCTTCAGCACCGACAGATCCTTGTCGATGAAGTTGCCGACATAGAGATAACGCCCGTCAGCGCTGAACACCGCACCCTCAGGCAACTTGCCGACCGTGACCTCGCCGATTTTCGTCACCTTCTTGCCGGCGATCTTGAGGACGCCGACCGCACCGCCAGGGTGATAGTACCAGCTGCTCTGAGGCTGGTTCGAGCCGCGCGCCTCAATGGTGACGACGAGGTCGCCCTTGGGGCTCATCACCAGACCCTCGGGAGAGTCGCCAACCATGATGTGATCGATGACCCGCACCGGGTTTGCTTCGAGATCGATCACACTGACCGTGTCGACATTCCCGTCGGAGCTGCCGCCGCCGCCGGTATCGGCGACCACCGCCAGCGTGCCGTTAGGGGTTACCACGACGTTGTAGGGAAAGATGCCGACCGGCAGGTCGCTCTTGCCATAGGTGACCTTGCCGCCGTCGATCGATAAGAGAGCGATCTTGTTGACGGCGGATTTCGCCGCCAGCGCCCGCTTGCCGTCGGGGGTGATCGCGACGGCCGTCACCTGGTCGGTCCCGGGCCCGAGGCTGATCGTGTCGGTAACTTTGACCTCCTTGCCGGCTATGGACAGCACCGAGATCGTCCCGTCATCGCGGTTGGTGACGAGCGCCAGCGTTCCGGCCGCGTTGATCGCCATGCCGGAGGGCCGCTTGCCGAGGGTCAACGTAGCGGTCACCGCCGGCGGGCTCGCCTTCAGATCGATGACGAACAGCCTGTCGTCCGAGACGAGCGCGAAGCCGGCGTCCTTTTTGACGCCATTGACCGAATTGGCAACCAGCGCGATCTCCCGGTTCGGGGTGATCGCCAGATTGGTCGGTGGCCCGACGATCGTATTGTCGAGCGGGATCGTCGCGACGATGCGCAGCGCCGCCGGCTTCGACATGTCGATGATTGACAGCGTGTCGTGTCCCGGCTCGCGCAGGAACGGCTTGGCCTGATCGTCCCAGGCCGGCTTTTGGTCATTGCCGATGATCATGATCTGGGCATTTGCCGCGCCTGACGCGAGCGCCAAGACAACCGCCGCTGCTGCCGCAACATGGCAGGCGAGCCGTACTCCAGGCATATCCCCCTCCGCGTGTTTTCCGGCGCCGCTGCGGCGCTGGCCTGGATGCTGACGCGAGATCGCCGCCGCGGCAAGCACTAGCCGAATCCGGTCAGAACCGGTCGCATTTCCGTGCGGCCGCGACATAGGCCGCCGCGTCGGCGGGCAGCAGCAGCCGCTCGGCGACGAGGACGGCGGCGGCAGCCTCCACCTTGGCGACATAGGCCTCGCAGGTTCCGTAGCGTTCTTCGAGCGAGGGCCGCGGGTCGTCGGCGGCGTCGCGCTCGTTGCGAGTGCCGGCGAACGGGATCAGCGAGCCGTCGCGATCGGCCAGCTCGTCAGGCTGCGCCCGGTAGACGTTCCAGCCGGTGTAGGTGCCGAGCGGCACCGCGATCGGCGGCAGAAGGATGCCGGCGGTCTCGGTGCCATCGCCGTCGACCGCCGAGACAAAGGTTTCGTAGAACTGTGACGGTCCCTCTTCC
>JBGPTQ010000511.1:0-2273 GCA_041490725.1 Allostellaceae bacterium
AACGCGATTGATCCCGCGCTCGTATTTATGAGCCTGCTGATAGGTGACGCCGATCAAATCGGCCAGTTGCTGCTGGGTCAGGCCCAGCATGATCCGGCGCTCGCGAACCCGCGCGCCGACGTGGTGATCGACATCCTGGGTCCGCCCGGTTGAGCGGCGCGACGCCGCGGCGCGGTAGGTCAAGTCGCTGACCTTGCCGGTTTCGCGCCGCGCCTTGGTGGTAGGGTCCTGTTGGGTCATCTGGGTCCACTCGATGAGGTTGATTTTCCGGTTCTCGCGTCCGGCATATATGGCGAGCGGCAACGGCGATGTCAGCGTATTGCGCGCTGGTTCGGTTTGTCGCATCGCCAATCGCCGATCTTCACCCGGTTAACTGCACCGGTTCCCCTCAACTGCTGGGTCTGTGATGGGACGGGGCTCATGTGGCAAATTTTAGGCAGGGTTTGCCGCGCCGCGCCGCGCCGCTTCCGAACCGCCCCGTTGCGCTTGCATGGCGCCCCCGCGGCGTTCCCGTTTGACAGCCTCCCCATAGCGGTGATACCGACGCCAGGTCTTGCAATGGCGGATCGATGCCACGGATCGTAATCGGCGACGGCGCGCTCTATTACGAGCGCCAAGGTGTCGGGTTTCCCGTCATGTTGGTGTCGGGGCTGGCCGGGTTCGCCTCGTTCTGGCACGATCAGGCCGTCGCTTTCGCCAAAAATTTCGATGTCATCACCCACGACCATCGCGGGATCGGCCAGAGCGACCTGACGCGGAGCGGGTTTACCGTCGATCGCATGGCGGCCGACGTGATCGGGCTGATGGATGCGCTGGAGATCGAGCGGGCCCATATCGTCGGGCATTCGACCGGAGGGGCCATCGCGCAAATTCTCGCGGTCGAGCATCCCAAACGGCTCGCCAGCGTGGTGCTGTCGGCAACCTGGACGAAGCCTGACGCGTATTTTCGCCGGCTGTTCGGGTTGCGCAAGGATATCCTCTTGCGTCTCGGGCCGAGCGCCTATGTCCAGTCCAACACACTGTTCCTGTACCCAGCCTGGTGGGTCGCGCGCAACAACGAGCGGCTGCGACAGCTGGAGGCGCAACACCTTGCCGTCTTTCCGCCGACCGAGATCGCCGCCAGCCGGATCGACGCGATCCTCGCTTTCGACCGTACCGAAAGCCTGTCGCGCATCAAGACGCCGACCCTGGTCGTCTGCGCCGAGGACGACATCGTCACGCCGGCCTACTTTTCCGAAGAGCTTGCGCGTCTGATCCCGGGGGCTGAAATCAAGATCTTCCCGCGCGGCGGCCATGCCTTCACCCAGGTCCGGGCGCGCGAGTTCACCCAGGCCGTCCTGCCGTTCCTCGCCTCTCATACCCCCGGATAGGCGAGTCTGTCCGCCGGTCCGGCGGCCGCAAATCGACGGCACTTAAAGGTTCTTAAATACCTGCGACCTAGAGTTGCCGTGGCTTCGCCGGAGCGGGGCTTTCTGGCGAGCCGCGAATCCGATCGAGGTTGTAGGCGAATGCCCCTTAGCGACGACGAGTTGGCCGTCCGCTTATCGACTGCCCTCGAGGCAGCCGGCGATGTCGCCTATTCCTGGGAGCTCGATGGCGATCGGCTGGACTGGTCGGGGCGCTTTGCTGCCGCGGAGTTCGATTTTGCCGCCGAGCTGGCGACCGGACGCAGCTTCGCGAACCGCATTCACCCCGAGGATCTGGTCCAGCGCCAGGAGGCGCTCGCCGGGCATTTCGATGGCGAGGGTCCGTTCGACTGCGAGTATCGCCTGCGTGACGCCGCGGGCGGCTTCGTCTGGGTGCACGAGCGCGGCCGGGCGAGACGCGATGGCGCCGGTCGGCCGCAAATCATGCTCGGCGTCATCCGTGGAATCGGCGATCGCAAGGCGCAGCAGACCCGTCTCGAGAGGCTGGCGAACTTCGACGAGCTGACGGGCCATTTCAACAAGAGCCGGCTGCGCGAAGCGATCGACCAGATCATCGCCGCCAATCAGCGCACCCGCAGCCCGGCCGCGTTCCTGTCGGTCGGCGTCGACAACATGACGATGATCAACGACATGTTCGGCTATGAGGCGGCCGATACGGTGTTGATCGAAATCGGCCGTCGGCTCGACAGCTGCCTGCGCGTCAGCGATCTGATCGGCCGGCTCGGCGGCGACCGGTTCGGCGCGGTTTTGCAGCATTGTCCCGAGGAGAATATTGGGGCGGCCGCCGAGAAGATCCTGGCCGCGGTGAGCGCGACGCCGGTGACGGCCGCCGGAGGGCCGATCTAT
>JBGPTQ010000512.1:0-2268 GCA_041490725.1 Allostellaceae bacterium
AGGATTTGGCCGAGCATGCGCGCGCCATCCTGTCCGACGCCGAAGAGGGCGGCTGCGACATCATCCTGCCCGAGGATGCAGTCACCGCCGAGAAGCTGGAGGCGGGCGTCCTCACCCGCACCGTCGGGGTCCACGCGGTGCCGATGAATGCGATGATCCTCGATATCGGACCGCAGACCGTCGCGCGTATCTGCCTCGCGCTCGAACGATCGCGCACCCTGGTGTGGAACGGGCCGCTCGGCGCGTTCGAGACGCCGCCCTTCGACCGCGCCACGATGGCGATCGCGAAGAAGGTCGCCGAGCTGACCCGCGCCGGCCAGCTGATGAGCGTCGCCGGCGGCGGCGACACCGTCGCCGCGCTCGCCGCGGCGGGGGTCACCGACCAGCTTTCCTATGTCTCGACCGCCGGCGGCGCCTTTCTCGAATGGCTCGAAGGGCGCGAACTGCCGGGGGTGGCGGCACTGGCCTGACGTAGAGCCCAGATCGCCCCCACCCTCCCACGCCTCCGGCGCGGGTCCCTCCCTCCCCCGCAAGCGGGGGAGGGTCAGGGTGGGGGCTTAGGTCGGCGAGATTCGGATTTACCCGTGATTCGCGTGGTAGTACGTGTTGCGCAGGACGCGGCCGGGGAGGGCGCCGGTGTGCTTGCCGTGGTCGAGCAATACCTGGCCGTTGACGATCGTGGCGATGATGCCTTCGGCCGGCTCCTTGATGCGCCAGCCGCCGACCGGGAAGTCGTGCACCACTTCTTCCGGGCCGCATTTCACCGTGTCGGGGTCGAAGATCGTGATGTCCGCCGCCATCCCCGGGCGTAGGAGGCCGCGGTCGTAGAGCCCGAAGGTCGAGGCCGAGTCGAAGGTGAGGCGCCGCACCGCCTGTTCCAGCGTCAGCACCTGCTTCTCGCGCACCCATTCGCCCAGGAGCTTGGTGATGTAGCCGTAGCCGCCGTGGAACTGAACGTGGGCGCCGCCATCGCCGAGCCCGATCACCGCGTTGGGGTGGGTCAGGATCTTGGTCAGCACCTCGTCGTCGGTATTGTTCTCGGCCTGGAGGAAGCGAGTTTCGAGGTTTTCCTCGACGACGAGGTCGAGGAAGGCGTCGATCACCCGCTTGCCTTGCTTTTCGGCGATCTGGCCGATCGATTTGGACTGCATCCACTTGTTCTTGTCGAGGACGGGCTTGTTGACCCAGATGTAGTTCCACCAGGTCTTCGAGATGCCGACCGCGCTGTCGGGCTTGTTGACGACCGCTTCGTCGTGCAGCCTGGCGCGGATTTCGGGGTCGGCGTAGAGCCGCAGCTTCTCCTCGTTCGACATCAAGAGGATCGGGTGCCAGGTCGGCAGGCCGCGGAAGACCTGGCTGTTCTTCATCGTGAAGTCCTGGGTCACCCGGTTCGGGCTGCACATCGGGTAGGCGCGGATGCCGAGCGCCGCAGTCTCCTCGATGCGCGCCATGTGGATCTTCCATTCATCCGGGCGGCGCATGGTGTGCGACAGGCTGTTGTAGACGACGGTGCGGCCGGTCGCTTCGGCGAGGCGCCGCATCATGCCGTCCTTCAACTCGACATACTGGCCGCCGCCGGCCTGGATCGTGCCGGTGCTCATGTCGCGCAACACGTCGGCGAGCGCGAAGATCTCCTTCTCGTCGGCCCACAACGCCGGGATCGGCACGCCCTGCGGATCGAAATGGCCTTTTTCCCGCGATACCGAGAGGCCCAATGCGCCGGCCTGCATGCCATCGCGGACGACATCCTGCATCGCCTTGATCTGCGCGTCGGTGGCGCCCGGCTTCTGGCAGTCGTCGCCCATCACATAATGGCGCACCGCGGTGTGGCCGATCAGATTGCCGACATTGACGCCGAGGTGGTGGTCGAGGTGCTCCATGTATTGCGGCACCGTCTCCCACTCGAACTCGACGGTTTTCAAGATCTCCATCGGGATCGCTTCGACATAGCTGAGGAACTCGGCCAGCCGCTCTTCCGTGCCCTTGCGCACCGGGGCCAAGGACAGCGAGCAATTGCCGAAGATGACACTGGTGGCGCCGTGCTCGGGCGAGAAGGTGCACAGCGGGTCCCAGGTGACCTGCGCGTCGTAATGACAATGATTGTCGATAAAGCCTGGCGCGACCGCGCGGCCGGCGGCATCGATGGTCTTCGTCGCCGGGCCGGACAATTTGCCGATTTCGACGATCTTGCCGTCCTTGACCCCGACATCGCCGCGGAAAGCCGGCATCCCCGAACCGTCGACAATCAGGCCGTTCTTGATCAAGAGA
>JBGPTQ010000513.1:0-2261 GCA_041490725.1 Allostellaceae bacterium
CGACCCCATCGAACACCCCCGACGCTGAGCGCATTCGCAACAGAATCGCCTACCCAAACCGGCGCCGGAATCCGCCAATAGCGAGGCGAGTCAATCCCTCGCACCAGATGTGTGCATGCCCTAGCGCAAGCGGGGAGAGGGAGGGACCCGCGCGTAGCGTGGGAGGGTGATGGGCCGGCACCGGCGCGAGCCGACATCACCGGAAATTGCCCTAACGCCGACCGGCCGCTCAGGAGACCTCGGCGAGCTCGCGGGCTCGCACCGAGTGGGCGGCGGCGGCATGGTCCTTGGCCAACACCGTATAGACCGCCGGCAGCACGAACAGCGTGAACAGCGTGCCGACCGACATGCCGGCGACGACGACGATCCCGATCGAGAAGCGGCTCGCCGCGCCGGCGCCCGAGGCGGTCAACAACGGCACCAGCCCGACCACCATCGCGGCGGTCGTCATCAGAATGGGGCGAAGCCGCACCCGCGCGGCGCGCTCGATCGCGCGGCGCCGGTCGAGCCCTTCACCGAGCTGCAGCTGGTTGGCGAACTCGACCATCAGGATGCCGTGCTTGCTGATCAGCCCAATCAGCGTCACCAGCCCGACCTGGGTGTAGATGTTCATCGTCGCCAGGCCGAGGAACAGCGGCAACAGGGCGCCGAACATCGACATCGGCACGCTGACGAGGATCACCAGCGGATCGCGCAGGCTCTCGAACTGCGCCGCGAGCACGAGGAAAATCACGATCAGCGCGAAGACGAAGGTGACGACGAGCTGATTGCCCTCGCGCACATATTGCCGCGCGTCGGACAGATAGTCGTGGCTGAACCCGGCGGGGAGCTGGGCGGCCTGGTCTTCGAGGAAATCGACCGCCTGGCCCATCGCGACCCCCGGCATCGGCACCGCCTGGAACGTCGATGAATTGAGCTGGTTGTAACGGGTGAGCGCATTGGGCGCGGTCGTCGTCTTGACCGTGACGAGGTTCGACAGCGGCACCTGCTGGCCCCCGGCCGAGGTGACATAATAGCGGGTCAGCGTCTCCGCGCTGAGCCGGTCGACCCGCGGGACCTGCGGGATCACCTGGTAGGAACGGCCGCCCAGATTGAAGCGGTTGACGTAGTTCTCGCCGACCAGCAACGCCAGCGTGTCGCCGATCGCCTGCATCGTGATGCCGAGGTCGTTGGCCTTGCTGCGGTCGATATCAACTTCGATCGTCGGCTGGTTGAAGGCGAGATCGCTGTCGACGACCATGAAGAGGCCGCTCTGGCGCGCCGCACCCTTGATCTTCTCCATCGCCCCAAAGATCGAGACGAAATCGCCGGTCGAATCGATCACCATCTGCACCGGCAACCCGCCGATCGCGGCGGGCAATGAGGGCAGCGAGAAAACGAAGGCGTTCATCCCCTCGACCGCGCTGACCTTTCCCTGCATCAAGGGCTTGATCTGCTGGGCGCTGCGGGACCGCTCGCCCCAGGGTTTCAGGATGATGCCGGCGATGCCCTGGTTCGGCCCGAACCGGCCGTTCACGACAAAGCGCAGATCGGCCTCGGGGAACGAGGTGAACGCCTTGTCGAGTTGCTCGCCATAGGCATTGGAATAGTCGAGATTGGCGTATTGCGGCGCCTTGGTCAGCGCGAACAGCACCCCCTGATCTTCTTCCGGCGCCAGCTCTTTCTTGGTGTTGACGTACATGAAGGCGAGCGCGGCGAATACGGCGAGCGCGAAGAGCGCCGTCACCGGCCGATAGTCGAGCGAGCGCTGCAGCCGCCGCCCATAAGCATCGGCGAGGCGCGAGAAGCCGCGGTCGATCAGGCGCGCGAACCGGCTCTGCGAGGCCGTGCGGGTCAGCAAAAGCGAGCACATCATCGGCGACAGGGTCACCGCGACGATGCCGGAAATGATCACCGCGCCGGCGAGGGTGAAGGCGAATTCGCGGAACAGGGTGCCGGTGACGCCGCCGAGAAAGCCGATCGGCGTATAGACCGCCGCCAGGGTCAGGGTCATCGAAATGACCGGCCCGGCAATCTCGCGCGCCCCGATCAGCGCCGCCTGCGGCGCGCTACGCCCTTCCTCGATATGCCGGTAGACGTTTTCGAGAACCACGATCGCATCGTCGACGACGAGCCCGATCGCCAGCACCATCGCCAGCAAGGTCAACAGGTTGAGGCTGAAGCCGAGCGCCGCCATGATGATCCCGGCCCCGATCAGCGACAGGGGGATGGTCACGATCGGGATCAGCACCGAACGGAAGCTGCCGAGGAACAGGAAGATC
>JBGPTQ010000514.1:0-2256 GCA_041490725.1 Allostellaceae bacterium
ATTTGTGCCGCGTAAAGCTGCGCGACCAGCAGCGCATCATGAAAGGGCCGTTGTCGGAATACCCGAACAAAGAGTTCGGCGACGCGGTGCCGCGCGCCGGCAACGCCTCGGGCGGCGGCCAACCCGGCTCGGCATTGCGCTGTGCGCCGGGCGGCCCCAACGACTACATCTATGTCATCATCCAGCCGCCTTGCTGGGCGCCGCTGATGAAGATCGTCGGCCGCGAGGAGCTGATCACCGACCCGCATTATGCGACCCCGCCGGCGCGGCTCTCGCATATTCCCGAATGCTTCTCGATCATCGAGAAATGGACGATGACCAAGACCAAGTTCGAGGTCATGGCGGTGTTGAACGAGTTCGACATACCGTGCGGCCCGATCCTGTCGATGAAGGACATCTATGAGGACAAGGAGCTGTACGAGCGCGGCTATCTGGTCGAACTCGACCATCCGACGCGCGGCCGCTATGTCCAGCTCGGCATGCCGATCAAGCTCTCCGACTCGCCGGCCGAGGTGGAGCGCTCGCCGCTCCTTGGCGAGCACACCGACGAGGTGCTGAGCTGGCTCGGCTATGGCGATGGCGAGATTGGCAAGCTGCACGAAGAGGGGGCGGTGTAGTCTGCGGATGTCGCCAGGTGACGACACGGTAATCGTAGGATGGGTTGAGCATCGCGAAGCCCATCGTCTCATTGGCGCGGCTGTGATGGGCTTCGCTGCGCTCAGCCCATCCTACGAGCCTATTGGAACACCGACATGCGTTCGCAGCTAACTCACGATCGGCGCATCCATCCCGGCTCCGGGCGGCGGCGTGGGCCCAATCACCCGAAGGGCCGCCAGGTCGACCCGGACGCGCTCGCCGAGGTAGAGGCGCTGCTCGGGGAGCGCGAGCGCCGCCGCGACCTCTTGATCGAGCACCTCCATCTGCTGCAGGACCATTTCGGCTGCCTTTATGCCCGGCATCTCGTGGCGCTCGCCGAGGAGATGCGCCTCGCGCTGACGGAGGTCTACGAGGTCGCCTCGTTCTATGCGCATTTCGACATCGTCATGGACGAGGAGGCGGCGCCGCCTGATCTGACCGTGCGGGTTTGCGACAGCCTCAGCTGCGCGCTCAACGGCGCCGAGCATCTGCTGGATGATTTGCGCAACCGCCTCGGCGACGGCGTGCGCGTGGTGCGGGCGCCCTGCATGGGCGGCTGCGACAAGGCGCCGGTCGTCGCGATCGGCCATGCGCTGCACGAGCATGCCACGAGCGACAGCGTCGCCGCCGCGGTGGCGGCAGGCGATACCCACCCCACGATCCCAGCCTATCCCAGCCTCACTGCCTACCGCGCAAGTGGCGGCTATCAGCTGCTGCAATCCTGCCTCTCCGGCGCGCGGCCGGTCGAGGATGTGATTGCGGCCCTCGAGCAATCCGGGCTGCGCGGCCTCGGCGGCGCCGGCTTTCCGACCGGGCGCAAATGGCGCATCGTGCGCCAGGAGCCGCGCCCACGCCTCTTCGCGGTCAACGCCGATGAGGGTGAGCCCGGCACCTTCAAGGACCGCTATTTCCTCGAAACCGACCCGCATCGCTTTATCGAGGGGATGCTGATCGCCGCCTGGGCGGTCGAGGCGGAGGAGGTCTACATCTATCTGCGCGACGAATACCCGCAATGCCGCGCGATCCTTGAAAGCGAGATCGCGGCGGTCGAGACGGCCGGGCTCGCGCCGCATTCGAAAATTAATCTGCGCCGCGGCGCCGGCGCCTATATCTGCGGCGAGGAATCGGCGATGCTCGAAAGCATCGAGGGCAAGCGCGGCCTGCCGCGGCATAGGCCGCCCTTTGCCGCGCAGGTCGGCCTTTTCGGCCGCCCGACTCTCATCAACAATGTCGAGACCCTCTACTGGGTGCGCGACATCGTCGAGAAGGGGCCGGGCTGGTTCACTGGTCAGGGCCGCAACGGGCGCCAGGGGCTGCGCACCTTCTCGGTGTCGGGGCGGGTCAGGGAGCCCGGGGTCAAGCTCGCCCCGGCCGGGATCACCGCGCGCCAGCTGATCGCGGAATTCTGCGGCGGCATGGCGGAAGGCCACGCCTTCAAGGGCTACCTGCCGGGCGGCGCGTCGGGCGGCATTCTGCCGGCCGCGCTCGCCGACATCCCCTTGGATTTCGGCACGCTCGAAAGCGAGGGCTGCTTTACCGGGTCGGGCGCGGTTGTCGTGCTCTCCGACCAGGACGACATGAAGGACGTGGCGCTCAACCTGTTGCGCTTTTTCGAGGACG
>JBGPTQ010000515.1:0-2255 GCA_041490725.1 Allostellaceae bacterium
ATCTGCGGCAAGCCGGCGACGGCGCGCCATCAGCCCTTCTGCTCGGCGCGCTGCGCCAATATCGACCTCGGCCGCTGGCTCAAGGAAAGCTACCGCGTCCCTACCGAAGAGCCGCCGGAGGAAGAACCGGAGGAGGGCGACGAACGCTAGGCGCGGGCGCGAAGCGCGGCGCCCCAGCCGAGGCGCACGCGGCCCACAGCCATCGCGACCGCCGCCTGCGTCGGCTCGACGACCGGCAGCTGCACCGCCTCCTCGAGATCGGCGCGGTAGCGCGCCATCCCGGCGCAGCCCATGACCAGCACATCGGCGCCGTGGCGGTCGCGCAGCGTGCGGCCGACCTCGATCATGCGGGCGAGCGTCGTCTTCGCATCGGCGAGCGCGGTGACGCCGAGCCCGATCGGCAGATCGCCGGCCAGCCGCGCGCTGACCCCCATCGCTGCGATATAGCGCAAATGGCGGGGCACCGATCCGGCCAGGATCGAGATCACGCCGAACCGATGACCCAGCGTCAGCGCCGTCAGGATGCCGCATTCGGCAATGCCGAGTACCGGCTTCTTCGTCGTCTCGCGCGCCGAGAACAGGCCGGGATCGCTGAAGCAGGCGATGACAAAACCCGCCGCTTTCGCCTCCTGCGCGGCGATCGAGCGGCACAGCGGCAGGATCACGCTATCGGCGTCGCGCTGGCTCTCGATGCCGGGCGGCCCTTCCTTCAGCGTCTGGCACAGGATTTCGGGTCCGCCCGACAGCCGCAGCGGCGCCAGGGCGTCATCCATCGCGCGGGTCACCGCTTCGGTCGAATTGGGATTGATGACGATAATCGCCCCCAGGATCGCCTTTGGGATCGCCCCCGGGATCGCGTCCGGCATCCGCCCCTCCGCTCGCAGCACCGCTCTCAGATTAAGCGCACAGAACCGCCATGCGAACAGGAGAAGCTAGCGCGGCGGAACAATCCGGCTGGCAAAGCCGGGTTGGGTCACTCGCCGCTTCTGGCGCCAGCGCAGGACGCGCCTCGCCTCCGCCGCGCGCTGGGTGCGGAACAGACAGGCCCTACCGCACGGGCGATTGCGGCAATGCCCCGTGCCGGGGACCCACGCGCAATCGCGCGCCCAGCGCAAGGCCTGCGGATCGGCGGCGAGTTCAGCAATCGGGGAGGGAAGCGGCGCAAGGTCTTCATCGAAGTCGGACACGGAGGATCACCAATGTTCAAGGACTCTAGCAAGCGGTGCTTCCTGCCATTCCGGGATTGCTCTTTCGGCGGCATCCTCGGTAGTCGACCCAACAACCAAAATAACTGCCATGGTTGAGCAAGTGCGGGGTCTGCACGCATTTATCTTAAATTGCATGTGAATTGATGGTTAATCCCGCCCGCCGCGCCATTGCGCCGCAACCGTGGTCAGGGAGGTGATGTGATGACGGTTCGGTTGGCCGTGGCCGAGGATGGCGATTTTGCACGGCCTCTTCGGCCCGGGCCGCAACTGGGCACCGATTGCCCGGCGTCTCGCCGCGCATCACCGGGTGGTAATTAGGGTCCGTCCGGAAATAACTGCACCGTTTGGACCGCGGGCCTCCGGCCCGCATGCGGCCTCTCGGCGAAGCTCCGCTTCGCCTGACGGCGACAGCGCAAGCTGTGCTTGCGCGAGAGCCGGGACGGCCGCGTTCCCAAGATCGGCGCGCACCTGAGGCGATTCGATAATTTTCCCACGGAGCCTTACCCCCGCCTCGCCGCCCGTTGCGCTCCCGGCACCGCGATCGCTGCGGCCACGGCCCGCAGGCTGCTCGCCTGATCGAGCTCCAGCAACATCCGCTGCACCCGCTCGATCTGCGCCGGCATCAGCGCGCGCGCCGCGCAATTGGCGAATTTGCCGTAGAGCGCATCCGCCGGCAGCGGGTTGTCGGGGCCGCGGCCCAGCGCACTGCCGACCCGCTTCGCAATCACCCGCCCGTCGTCGAAAGTGATGCGCACCTCGGCGCCGAGATGCTCGCCGCTGGCCGAACCCATCTCGGGGTGCGGCGCGGCATGGATGCGCTGCATCAGCGCGCGCGCCGAATCGTCGCGGAAGGCCTCGCCCTCGAAATCCTCGAGCACGATGCGGCCGCTCAAGAGCGCGCGCGCCAGGCAGTATTGCACGCTGAACTTGGCGTCGAGCCCGCTTTGCGGGTCGGGCCGGTCGGTATGGGCGAGCCGCCGCGGTTGGGTCCAGGAATCGATGCGCGCGACCTTCTCGGGCGCTATGTCGTGCTCGCCGCGCAACAGC
>JBGPTQ010000516.1:0-2253 GCA_041490725.1 Allostellaceae bacterium
ACCAGCACGTGGATCTGGGAAATGGACGGGACGAAGGTAATCGGCGGCGGCCCGGCGGGGACCGGCGGTGCGGGCTGGCAAATCGTCGGCATCGGCGATAGTGGCAGCACGACGGCGGCGGCCGCCGGCGGCGGTGCCCAATCAAGTGGCACAGCCTTCACTTTCGCCGACATCTCGGCCGACCGTGCCTCCGCTGGCGGGGCGACGGCGGCCACGACCGGCCTCGTGTCGGCGTCGCAGAGCAGAAGCGGTGCAGATGCGTTGCTGCTTCCGTCCGGCTCGACGACGCCGCTCGTGGACCCCGCCATGTCCCGCGGCACCCTCTTCGGGTGACCCGGCGATGGCCCGGTCAGTGCTGGTGGATCAACAGGATGCCGCTGCCGATCAGCAAGAGGCCGGCGAGCTGGGGCCAGCCGAACGGCTCGTTCCATAAGAGATGCGCAATGATTGCGACGACGGAATAGCTCGCCGCGACCGAGGGAAACGCCACCGACACCGGGATCTTCTTCAAGGCGACGATGTAGCAGAGCGCGGCGAAGACATAGATCGCAAAGCCGATAAGGGTCAGCGGGTTGACGAATTGAGCCGCGACGGTCGGTGAGGCGAGCGCGGCAGATTTGAGCGCGATCTGCCCGGCGATGCCGAGCATTATGGCGCCGACGAGGCTGACATAATAGATCGCCACCGCCCCTGACCCCTCACTCACGCCCGCTCGCGCGCCCGCAACGATCGACGGCCCGTCTCCGGCCCGGGGTCCGGCCCCGGGTCCGGCAGCGTCGGCGCGGCGCAGATCACCGATTTGACCACCGATTGGGGCTTCTTGTTGGCGGTCAGGTAGAGCCGGCCGAGATATTCCCCGACGATGCCGAGAATGACGAGCTGCACTCCGGACAACAGCAGCACCGCCGCCATTAGCGAGGCCCAGCCCGCCGGCGGGTCGAAGAACAGCGCCTCGGTCAGCGCGACGATGCTGCCGATCGTCCCGACGAGGCTCAGCGCGAAGCCGGTCAAGGTGCTGAGCCGCAGCGGCATGACCGAGAAATTGATGAACATGCTGAGCCACAGACGCAGCAGCCGGCGCATCGTGTAATTGCTGCGGCCGACCGCGCGCGGCAGATGGCGGACAAGCAGCCGATCGATGTCCTGCGTCACCTGCAGGATCAGCCCGTCGACATAAGGAAACGGCCCGTCATACCGGGTGATCTCGCGGGCGACAAAGGCGCTCATGCAGCGGAAGCTCGACAGGTAAAAGCCCTTCGGCTTGTCGAGCACGAACCCGGCCACCCAGTTGGTAAACCGGCTGCCGAGGTTGCGCCAGATCGCGTGCTGCTTCTCGTCGTAGTGAGTGTAGATGACCTCATGCCCGCTCTGCTGCGCAAAGGCGAGCAGCCGCTTGACCTCCTCGGGCGGGTTCTGCAAATCGTCATCCATCGTGATGACATGGGCGCCCCGGGCGTGGCGCAGCCCGGCCATCACCGCGTTGTGCTCGCCGTAATTGCGTGACAGGTCGACGAGCGTCATCGGCACCCGCGCCCGCTCGACGAGGTCGCGGCAGACGGCGAGGCTGTCGTCGGGGCTGCCGTCGTTGACGAGCACGATCTCGTGCCCGCCGTCGATCGTCAGCGCTTCGAGCGCGCCAACGACCTCCCCGATGCTCGTCGCCCCGTTATAGACCGGGATGACGATCGTCAGCGACAAGTGCAGCGGGGCGATTTGCACTGAATTCGGCGCGGTGTCAGGCATGGCCTCCCCCTTCTGTCGCTTCCTTGGCGGCGACCGCGATCACCGAGCCGCCGAAGGGAAACCGCATTCCACAGCGCAACAGGGCGCGTTCCAGGCCGGTCGCAGCGCGGCACAGCGCCTCGATCGGCGCCGGATACAGCCGCACATCGCTGGTTGCGCCTCTTCCTTGGGGCATCAGCTTGCGGGTCACCACCATGATCGGGAACAGCACGATATTCCAATAACTGGCAAAGAGGAGCCGGAATCCCGCCGCCTGCAGCAGCCGCGCGACGCGGCGTCGGGTATAGCGCCTGACATTGGAAACGGCCGCATCATGCCGCGACAGCATCCAAGGGTAGGCCGGGAGGTTGAGAACCAGCACGCCGCCGTCCCACAGGCAGCGATGGAACTGCGCCAACGCCGCGCGCTCATCGACATCGCGGTGGCATAGCACATCGGCGCTGAAGATCGCGCCGAACGCGGCATCGGCAAAAGGCAGCGCGTTGACCGACCCGGCGCAGACCGGGCGCG
>JBGPTQ010000517.1:0-2247 GCA_041490725.1 Allostellaceae bacterium
AGCCTGCTGGATTAGGGCGCTCGGCGGTGACGAAGAGAGCGAAAGGATATCGAGGATGAGCAGCGCCGGCTTCGCCTACCCCCATCTCTTCGGCAAGAAGGTGCCGCCGCCGGCGGCGCGCTGGCCCGGCAACGCTCGCTTCAATTTCATCGGCGGCCATAACGACCGCTCGCTGATCCCGATTGACGAATTGATCGCGGCGAGCGCGGCGGTGCTGCGGCGCGACGGCGCGGATCTGGCGCTCTACAGCATGGGACAGGGGCCGCAGGGCTATCAGGGTCTGCGCCGCTTCGTCGCCGAGAAGCTGGCGCGCTGGCGCGGCATCAAGGGCTCGCCCGAGGACGTGCTGATCACCCAGGGCTCCGGCCAGGGGATCGACCTGATCAACCAGGTGCTGCTCGAACCGGGCGACACGGTGATCCTCGAAGAGTTCACCTATGGCGGCTATCTGACCAAATTGCGCCGGATCGGGGTCAATATCGTCGGCGCGCCGCTCGACGAGGACGGGATCAGGATCGACGCGCTCGCCGCGATCCTCGCCGATCTGAAGCGCCAGGGCATCACCCCGAAATACATCTGCACGATCCCGACCATCCAGAACCCGACCGGCAGCATCATGCCGCTCGACCGGCGTCACCGGCTGCTTGCCCTCGCCCGCGAATACGGGGTGCCGATCTTCGAGGACGAGTGCTACGCCGATCTGACCTGGGGCGGCATGAACGCGCCGCCGGCGCTCTACGCGCTCGACCCGATCCATGTCATCCACATCGGCTCGTTCTCGAAGACCTTGGCGCCGGCGTTGCGGCTTGGCTACGTCATCGCGGATTGGGAGTTCATGAGCCGCATGGTCGCGATCAAGACCCAGGGCGACAGCGGCACCGGCGCGCTCGAACAGATGGTCGTCGCCGAGTATTTCTCGAAGCATTTTGAGGACCATGTCGACGAGCTGAGCCAGACCCTGAAGGGCAAGCTCGATACGATGGTGGAGGCGCTGGAGCGCGAGTTCGGCACCGCCGTCGAGCCGTGGGCGCCGAAAGGCGGCATCTTCCTGTGGATGAAATTGCCCGACCAGGTCGATGTGCGAAAGCTCGTGCAGCCCGCCCTCAAGGCCGGGGTTGCGTTCAATCCCGGGCCGGAATGGGCGGTCGACGGGGACGCCGCCAAGTCGCGGCTGCGGCTGTGCTTTGGCCTGACGACGAAGGAAGAAATCCGCGCAGGCGTCGCCGCCTTCGCCCGGGTTTGTTACGAAGAGACGGGGATCCCCGAGCAGAGCGGCAATGTCCGGCACGCCACCGCGCGCTCGGGCATCTGAACGCGGGGTCTACGCACTGCTAGAGGTGCATTGAGGCCATGACGGTCTTTCACCTGCTCCGCCATGGCGAGCACGGCCTCTTGGGCCGGGTGCTCGCCGGCCGCATGCCGGGGGTCGGCCTCACCGAACGCGGCCGCGCCGAAATCGCGGCAGTCGCCGAACGCCTCGCCGGCGAGCCGATCGCGGCGCTTTACGCGAGCCCCTTGCAGCGCACCCGCGAGAGCGCCGAGATCGTCGCCGAACGGCTCGGCTTGCCGATCCAATTTCGCGACGATGTGATCGAGCTCGATTTCGGCGAATGGACCGGCGCGACCTTCGATTCGATCCGCGCCGACCCGCGCTGGCACGCGTGGCGGACCCAACGCAGCCTCGCGCGGATTCCTGGCGGCGAGAGCATGCGCCAAGTGCAGCGCCGGGTTGTCGAGGCGCTGATGGAGATCAACGAGCGCCATCTCCACGCGACGGTGGCCGTGGTCAGCCACGGCGATGTGATCCGCTCCGCGCTCCTCTTCGCGCTCGGCATGCCGCTGGATTACTACAACCGCATCGAAGTGGGCCAGGGCTCGCTCAGCACGATCCGCATCGACGCCGACGGCATCCGCGTCCTCACGATCAACGAACGCCCGCGGCTCGCCTGATATCGCTGGAGAGCGCGGTGCTGATCGCCCCCGTCATGGTTGACGGCGCCGAGTTGCTTCCGTTGGGAAGCACGCTATCCGGACACATAACGTCGGTCCGCCGGGTAGGCTTGGGTATCCGTCACGAAACCGCATCACTCGGGTTTGCCTTCACCAGCGTGACCCTTCCGAACGGACAGATTTTCCCGCTTTTCGCCCGGCTGACTCAAGTGGACAACGGCCGCGAACGCGTCAATCGGGACGGCAGAATCCAGGGTGTGCGCAGCACCGGCAGCATGGCTTATCGGGCCAGCGGAT
>JBGPTQ010000518.1:0-2242 GCA_041490725.1 Allostellaceae bacterium
GCCAAGGAGCGCGCCCAGATCCTGCGCCGCTGGTTCGATCTGATGATGGCGAACCAGGAGGATCTCGCCACGCTGATGACCGCCGAACAGGGCAAGCCCCTCTCTGAGTCGCGGGGCGAGATCGCCTATGCCGCCGCCTTCATCGAATGGTTCGGCGAGGAGGGTAAGCGCATCTACGGCGACACGATCCCGGCGCACGGCGCCGACAAGCGCATCGTCGTCATCAAGGAGCCGATCGGGGTGTGCGCCGCGATCACGCCGTGGAACTTCCCGGCGGCGATGATCACTAGGAAATGCGGCCCGGCTTTGGCGGCAGGCTGCACGATGGTCTTAAAGCCGGCGACCGCGACGCCCTATTCGGCTCTCGCGCTGTGCGAGCTGGCCGAGCGCGCCGGGGTGCCGAAGGGCGTCTTCTCCTGCGTCACCGGCGGCGCCACCGAGATCGGCGGCGAGATGACCTCGAACCCGACCGTGCGCAAGCTGACCTTCACCGGCTCGACCGAGATCGGCAAATTGCTGATGGAACAATGCGCCGGGACGGTGAAGAAGCTCTCGCTCGAATTGGGCGGCAACGCGCCGTTCATCGTCTTCGACGACGCCGACATCGAGATGGCGGTCAAGGGCGCGATCGCCTCGAAATATCGGAATGCCGGGCAGACCTGCGTCTGCGCCAACCGCATCCTGGTGCAGGACGCGGTCTACGACGCCTTTACCAAGCGCCTTGCCGAGGCGGCCCGGGCGATGAAGGTCGCCGACGGGTTCGAGCCGGGCGCCGTGATCGGCCCGCTGATTGACATGAAGGCCGTCGAGAAGGTCGAGGCGCATATCGGCGACGCGCTGAAAAAGGGCGCGCACGTCGCGCTCGGCGGCAAGCGCCATGCCTTGGGCGGCAGCTTCTTCGAGCCGACCGTCTTGATCGATGTGACGACCGACATGCTGATCACCCGGGAAGAGACGTTCGGACCCGTGGCGCCGCTCTACCGCTTCAGAAACGAGGCCGAGGCGATCAGGATGGCGAACGACACCGAGTTCGGCCTCGCCGCCTATTTCTACAGCCGCGACATCGGCCGCATCTGGCGCGTCGCCGAGGCGCTCGAATACGGCATCGTCGGCATCAACGAAGGCATCATCTCGACCGAGATCGCCCCGTTCGGCGGCATGAAGGAAAGCGGCATCGGCCGGGAAGGCTCGCATTACGGGATCGAAGAGTTCCTCGAGGTCAAATATTTGTGCATGGGCGGCATCGACCGCTGAGGCTTGGCTTCGCGGGCAGGATATCTTATGTATATCCTGTTCGCGAAGGAGATCTCCGATGCAAGTGGTGCTAGCGCGCTGGGGCAACAGCCTGGGGCTGCGCATTCCCAAGGACATCGCGGCGCGAACCGGGCTATGCGAGGGCGCCCGGGTTGAGATAGAGGCGGAAGGCGGCCGGATCATTATTACGACGGCTCGTCCACGTTATGTCCTGGCTGATCTGTTGCAGGGAATGACGCCGGAGGCGATGCGCGAGGCTTTCGATTGGGGGCCGGACAAGGGCCGCGAGATCGTCGAGTAAGACAATGCCCTACGCGCCGGAAGCGGGTGACCTGATCTGGACCGATTTCGATCCCCGAATCGGGCGCGAGCAAGGCGGCCGCCGCCCGGCTCTGGTCGTATCGCCCGCGGAATTCTGCCAGGCGACCGAATTTGCGATCGTCTGCCCGATAACGACCCGTGTTCGGCCCTTCGGCACCAGCGTCGTGCTGCCGCCGGGGTTGCCCATTTCCGGCGAAATTCTGACCAGTCATGTGCGCAGCATCGATACCTTGGCGCGGCCTCTCCTCTATGCCGGGAAGGTCCCCGCCGCAATTCTTGATGACGTACGCAGCAAGCTGGCGGCGCTGATCGGGCTTTAGAGCGTCGGCGCACGCGCCGGGCTTGCGGCGGGCGCCCGGTTGTGACAACCAGGGGCGAGAGCAACCCAGCATCGGAGTGGACGATCATGCCGCGCTATGATTTCGACATGATCACGATCGGTGCCGGCTCGGGCGGCGTCGCCAGCTCGCGCCGCGCCGGCGCCTATGGCGCGCGCGTCGCGATCGTCGAGGAATTGCGGATCGGCGGCACCTGCGTGTTGCGTGGCTGCGTGCCGAAAAAGCTCTTGGTCTACGGCGCGCAATTCGCCGATGCGTTTGCCGATGCCGCCGGCTTCGGCTGGAGCGTGAAGCCGGCCGATTTCGACTGGCCGGCGCTGATCGCCGCC
>JBGPTQ010000519.1:0-2238 GCA_041490725.1 Allostellaceae bacterium
CGAGCAGGGTCTGCTGCGCCTCGCACAGAAACTCCATCGGCTCGCCGTTGATCGTGGTGGTTACGTGATGCTTGCTCATCAAATCTCTCCCGAAATCGTATCGGAGCGCACAGCGGCGCGCTCGAAGGCGATGGCGGCGGCCCGGCGCGCGAGGACGCCGGCGATCTTGGTGCGGTACTCGATCGTGCCGCGCTTGTCGGTGATCGGCTTGCAGGCAGCCTGCGCCGCGGAATCGAGCCGCGCCAGCGTCTCCGCGTTGAGCTTGTGACCGATCAAGGCCTCGGCCGCTCCGGCGACAATGAGTTGGGTCGGTGCAACAGCGCCAAGCACGACCCGCGCATCGGTGCAGGTGCCGTTGGCGTCGAGCGTCACATCGACGGCGCAGCCGACCACGGCGATATCCATCTCGGTGCGCGGAATGAAGCGCAGATAGGCGCCCGCCTGGCGCTGCTTCGGCTTCGGCAGGCGGAATTCGACGACCAACTCGCCCTTGGCGAGCGAGGTCTGGCCCGGGCCGGTAACGATGGCCTCGACCGGCACCTCGCGCCGGCCATTCGGCCCGGCGATGATCGCCGTCCCGCGCGCCGCGATCACCGGCGGCACGCTATCGGCGGCGGGCGAGGCGTTGCACAGATTGCCGGCAATCGAGGCGCGGCCCTGGATCTGGGTCGAGCCGATCAGGTCGACTCCTTCGACGACGCCGGGAAAGGCTCTTTCGAGCCGCTCGTCGGCGCTGATCATGGCGCCCGGCGTCGCGGCGCCGATCACGAAGGCGTCGGCCTCCTCGCGGATCCCGATCAGTCCCGGAATGTGCTTCATATCGACGATCAGATCGGGCTTCAGCCGCCCGCTCTTCAACTGCACCAGCAGATCGGTCCCGCCGGACATGACTTTCGTCAAACCGGCGGCGCTGGCCAAAACCTTGACGGCTTCGTCGACCGTCGCCGGCGCCGTATAGCTGACCCTCGGCATGTTCGCTCCTGAAAATGATCGCCCGCGCCCAGCCATCGGGGGACGGCGGCTGTTGGGCGCTGCACCATGCTGGCTTACACTACCAGCCCCGCCGAGGTGAAGTGCTAATCTCGGGGGGCCGCGCAGCGTGGGCGCAGATCGCCGCCGGAGCGGCGGTCTCCGCGATCGGGCGCCCGAGCAGGATGTGATAAACCGCGCTCGTTCAGCATTGTACAGCACAGTACAGCACATGATCACGATCACCGACACGCTCGGCCTCGACGAAAGCGAAATCAGCGAAAGCTTCATCCGCGCGTCCGGCCCTGGCGGGCAGAATGTCAACAAGGTGGCGAGCGCGGTGCAGCTGCGCTTCGATGTGCGCCATTCCCGGTCGCTGCCGCAGCCGGTGCGCGAGCGGCTGGAGCGGCTCGCCGGCCATCGGGTCTCGCAGGACGGCGTCCTGGTGATCACCGCCCAGCGCTTTCGCTCGCAGGAGCGCAACCGAGCAGACGCGCTCGACCGCCTGATCGCCCTGATCGGCCGCGCCGCGACCCCGCCGCGCCCGCGCCGAGCCACCCGGCCGAGCGCCGCTTCGCGCCGGCGGCGGCTCGCCGACAAGGTCCGGCGCGCCCGGCTCAAGCAGCAGCGCGCGATCGTCCCGGAGTGCTGAAGGCCGGGGCTCACCCGCCGCTATCGGCGACACTCAGGTGATGCAGGGTAAAACCATGCCGGTCGGCGAGGATCTCGGCGATCCGGCGGCGATGACAGACGCGCCAATCGGCCTCGTAGCATAGCAGGCAGCTCGCGCCCTCGCGCGCGACCGCCGCCGCCTGCTGCAACGCCAGCTCGGCCTCGGCGCTGGCGAGCTTTTGGTCGACGATCCCCCAAAAGCGCTCCCACTCACGCCGCCTGCCGGCTTCGCGGCCCTCGGGCGGGGTGCCGAGCGCCTGCAGATGGAGGTAGCCGATCCCCGCCGCTTCGACCGCGGTGGCGAGCTGATGCTTCGAAAAGCCGGGCCGCCGCGAGATCGGCCGGTCGCGCACATCGATCAGGGTGACGATGCCGGAAGCGGCGAGCGTCGCGACGACATCGGCAAGCCGCGCCTTCTCGTAGCCGAGCGAAAACAATACTCCCTCTCCGCTCGCCTTGGTCCATTGGGGGGCGGAGAGGGTCGGGGTGAGGTGGGGGATTCCAGAGCGCTCGCCTCGGGACCGCGGCCGTCCCGGCCGCATGCCGGATGCGGGCGAGACGCCCGCGGTCCGGCCGATACCCACCTCACCCTCCCAC
>JBGPTQ010000520.1:0-2232 GCA_041490725.1 Allostellaceae bacterium
CCTATAGCGAGGGCTCGGCCGACCGGCTCGCCACGGTCTTGCACGAGCGCGGGCTCGGCGCGCTGCGCCGAGTGGCCGACGGCAGCGCCCTCGCCAGGCTGCCGAAGCAGACCGTCGGGCTCGCCATCCTGCCGCTCGAAGAGGGCTTTGCCACCGAAGCGCTGGTGCTGCTCGGCGAGCAGGATATCCTGGGCGACCGGCTGGCCCGCGCGCCGCGCCGGCGGCGCAGCCTCGACGACTTCATCACCGAGGCGGCAAGCCTCTCGGCCGGCGACCTCGTCGTCCATGCCGAGCACGGCATCGGCCGCTATGAGGCGCTGGAGACGATCAGTGTCGCCGGCGCGCCGCACGATTGCCTCAAGGTGCTCTATGCCGGCGACGACCGGCTTTTCGTGCCGGTCGAGAACATCGAGGTCCTGTCGCGCTACGGCTCCGAGGAGGCCGGGGCACAGCTCGACCGGCTCGGCGGGGTCGCCTGGCAGTCGCGCAAGGCGCGGGTCAAACGGCGCATCCGCGAGATCGCCGGCGAGCTGATCCGCATCGCCGCCGAGCGTCAGCTGCGGCCGGGGGAAATGCTGGCGCCGCCCGAGGGAATCTACGAAGAGTTCGCCGCGCGCTTTCCCTATCCCGAGACCGAGGACCAGCTGCGCGCCATCGAGGACACGCTCGGCGACCTGGTGTCGGGCAAGCCGATGGACCGGCTGATCTGCGGCGATGTCGGCTTCGGCAAGACCGAGGTGGCGTTGCGCGCCGCCTTCATCACCGCCTTTGCCGGGGGCCAGGTCGCGGTCATCGTGCCGACGACGCTCTTGGCGCGCCAGCACTACCGCACCTTCAGCGAGCGCTTCGCCGGGCTGCCGGTCAGGATCGCGCAATTGTCGCGGCTGGTCGCGCCCAAGGATGCGCGGCAGATCAAGAGCGAGCTTGCCGAGGGGAAGATCGAGATCGTGATCGGCACGCACGCGCTGCTCGCCCGGGATGTGCATTTCGCCCATCTGGGGCTCGTCGTCGTCGACGAGGAGCAGCATTTCGGGGTCGCGCAGAAAGAGCGGCTGAAGCATTTGAAGGCCGATGTGCATGTGCTGACCCTGACCGCGACGCCGATCCCGCGCACCTTGCAGCTCGCCCTTTCCGGGGTGCGCGAGATGAGCATCATCGCAACCCCGCCGGTCGATCGCCTCGCGGTGCGCACCTTTGTCATGCCGTTCGATCCTGTCGTGGCGCGCGAGGCGATCCTCAGGGAGCGCGACCGCGGCGGGCAGATCTTCTATGTCGCGCCGCGCATCGCCGATCTCGACGAGGTGCGCGAGGAATTGCGCAAGATGGTGCCCGAGATCCGCGTCGCCGTCGCGCATGGAAGGATGCCGGCGGTGGAGCTCGAAACGGTGATGACCGCCTTCGACGAGCGCGCTTACGACCTTCTGCTATCCACCAACATCATCGAATCGGGGCTCGACATCCCCACCGCCAACACGCTGATCGTGCACCGCGCCGATATGTTCGGGCTGGCCCAGCTCTATCAGCTGCGCGGCCGGATCGGCCGCAGCAAGGTGCGCGCCTATTGCTATCTGACGCTGCCGGAGAAGAAGCAGCTGGCGCCGACCGCGCTGCGCCGCCTCGAAGTGATGCAGACGCTCGACACGCTCGGCGCCGGGTTCCAGCTGGCGAGCCACGATCTCGACATCCGCGGCGCCGGCAATCTGCTCGGCGACGAGCAATCCGGCCATATCCGCGAGGTCGGCATCGAGCTCTACCAGCACATGCTCGAAGAGGCGGTGGCCGCGGCCAAGACCGCCGGTCCGGCGGGCGATGGTGTCGCCGCCGAGGAGTGGAGCCCGCAGATCACGATCGGCACGCCGGTGTTGATCCCGGAAGCCTATGTCGCCGATTTGGGCGTGCGGCTCGGGCTCTACCGGCGCATCGCCCAGCTCGCCGGTCGGCGCGAGCGCGAGGCCTTCGCCGCCGAGCTGATCGACCGCTTCGGCAAGCTGCCGGGCGAGGTCGAGAACCTCTTGCAGATCATCGCGATCAAGCGCTGGTGCCGCGAAGCCGGGGTCGAGCGGGTCGAGGCCGGACCCAAGGGCGCGGTCGTCACCCTGCGCGGGAACCGCTTCGCCAACCCCGCCGGGCTGGTCGAGCTGATCCAGAAACACGCCGGCACGCTACGGTTGCGGCCTGACCAGCGCCTCGTCTATCTGCGCAACTGGGAGGATGCGCAGGTCCGCCTGAAGG
>JBGPTQ010000521.1:0-2229 GCA_041490725.1 Allostellaceae bacterium
CGGGCATCCACGCGCCGGAGCCACGCATTTTCAGAGCGGAAGAAGGCGTGGATGGCCGGGACAAGCCCGGCCAAGGGGTATCTGTAGTTGCGATTGTGTACTCTGTTGCAACCGAATTCGTTTCCCCGGACAGCCCTGCGCGACAGCGGGAATCCAGGAGCCCAAGGCTCCGTCGCCTGCCCTGGGCCCCCGCTTTCGCGGGGGTGACGATAGAGGTTGAGACTGCGTGGTTCATTATGAGCCGGTGTCTCGGATCGCGGCTCCCATGAGCGCCAGAAAGCCTCCATCGCTGGCGCTGCTCGCAGCGATAACCGCGCTGGCCTTTTGCGCACTGCATATCGTCGTGCCGGCGCTGCCGCTTCTCGCCCGGGTGTTCGACGACAGCCCGGCGCGGGTCCAGCTGGTCCTGACCCTGTACCTCGCCGGGATCGCCGGCGGCCAGTTGGTTTACGGTCCCGTGTCCGACCGGTTCGGGCGGCGCCCGGTGCTGATCGCCGGGCTGGCGATGTTTCTCGTCGGCACGTTGATTTGCGGCTTTGCATGGTCCATCGCGGCGCTGGTCTTGGGGCGTGTTCTCGAAGGCTGCGGCGCCTGCGCCGGGATCGTGCTCGGCCGAGCGATCATCCGCGACGTCTACGAGCGCGAGGCGGCGGCGCGCGGCCTCGCGCTCGTGATGATGGCGATGACCTTGGCTCCGGCAATTTCGCCGGCAATCGGCGCTTATCTCGCCGAATGGGTCGATTGGCGGGCGATCTTCGCGCTCTTGGGCGTGCTTGGCGCCATCGTCCTCGCGTTGACGGTGGCGCGGCTCGACGAGACCAACGCCCACCCGGCACGGCTCGACCTCGTCGGCATGGCGGGGGCATACATCAGCCTGCTGCGCTCGCCGCAATTTCTCGGCTTCGCCTTGTGCAGCGCCTGCACCAGCGCTTCCTGGTTCACCTTTATCGCCAGCGTGCCGCATGTCCTCTCCGAGGCAATGGGCGAGCCGCCCAGCACTTACGGGCTGATGATTCTGCTGCCGATGGCAACCTACATGCTCGGCAATGCCGGCGCAGCCCGCTTCGCGCTGCGCCTCGGCAGCCTTCGCCTGCTGATCCTCGGCCGTGCGATCGCCGTCACCGCGGCCGTGGCGCTGGCGCTGTGGTACATTTGCGCGGGGCTCGGCATCTGGGCGTTGTTCCTGCCGATTGCCTTGTGCGAGATCGGCGACGGGCTGAGCCAGCCCGCGGTGCTGGCAGCGGGCCTCAGTCTTCATCCGCGGCTCGCCGGCACGGCGTCGGGGCTGATGGGCTTTCTGCAGATGAGTGTTGCCGCGATCGGCACCTTTGTGGTCGCCTTGCTGCCCTATCAAATTGCCGTCAGCATGATCGCGGTGGTCGGCGGCTTCATTGTCCTGGCGTTGGGCTTCGGGATATTTGCGCTGCGCCGTCCGCGTAGCGGCTCGATGCCGGACGTGCCGGTATTGCGCCTCAGGAGGGAGGAATCAGCATGATCGACGAAACCCATGATCGCGCCCGCCGGAGCTGGGTCGCCTCGGCCAACGGCCATGCCGAATTTCCGCTGCAGAACCTGCCCTGCGGGGTGTTCAGCCCCCCTGGTCGGACCGCGCCGAACGCGCAGCCGCGCGGCGGCATGGCGATCGGCGACGCGATTTTCGACCTGCGCGCCGCGCTCGAGGCCGGGTTGTTTTCCGGCCTGGCCGCGACAGCGGCGGAAGCCGCCGCCGGCGCCAGCCTCAACCCGCTGATGGCACTGGGCGCCGCGCCGCGCCAGGCATTGCGCCAGCAGGTCTTCGCGCTGCTCGCCGCGGACAGCGACGGGCAGGCCAAGGCGGAGCCGCTCGCCGACCGGCTCATTCATCGCGCCAGCGATTGCTGGCTGCACCTGCCGGCGACAATCGGCAATTTCACCGATTTCTTCGCCGGCATCCACCACGCCACCAATGGGGGGCGGCGGCGCGACCCGAACAATCCGCTGAGCCCCAACTACAAATATGTGCCGGTCGCCTATCACAGCCGCGCGTCGTCAGTGCGCGAATCTAACGTGCCGGTGCGCCGGCCGAACGGTCAGCGCAAACTGCCCGACGAGGCGGCGCCGAGCTTTGGCCCGTGCCGCAAGCTCGATTACGAGCTCGAGCTGGCGGTCTGGGTCGGGCCCGGCAACCGCCAGGGCGAGCCGATCGCGATCGGCGACGCCGCCGAGCATATTTTCGGGCTCGGCCTGGTC
>JBGPTQ010000522.1:0-2208 GCA_041490725.1 Allostellaceae bacterium
CGGGCTGATGCTGTTGGCCTATCAGGAACCGGCGTGGATCGATGCCTATCTCGGCGCGACCCCGCTCGATCCGCTGACCCCGCGAACCACCACCGATCCGAATCGGTTGCGCGAACGGCTCGCCACCATCCGGCGCGAAGGGTTCGCGATCAGCCTCGGCGAGACGGTGCCAGGGGCGGCGGGGCTGGCGGCGCCGATCTTCAACGCCGATGGCAGCGTCACCGTCGGCATCCTCATCGGCACCCCGAGCGACCGGTTCGAACAGGAATTGCCGGAGCTGAAGCGATTGTTGCGCGAGGCGACGGCCGGGATCGCCGGGATCACGCAGGCGCTCGTCGAAGAGAAGGGTGTGGCGCGAGATTGACGCAGACCCGGACGGTACTCAGGATGTCGAACAGCGTTCAGGAATGGATGGCAGCGTCATGATCAAGCGGTTCCACGCGCTCTATGTCGGCCAGGTCGAACTCGACAATATCGGGCGCGACGGCACGCCGGCCAACGACCGGCGCTATTCGAACGAGCGGCTCTCCGAGGTGTTCGAGACCTCGCGCGAGGTCGCCCGGGTGATGGACGAATTGGGCTTCTACTGCCTGTGGGCGGCCGAGCACCATTTCCAGCGCGAAGGCTATGAGTGCATCCCCAATTTGATCCAGTGGGGGCTGTGGCTCGCCACCCAGACGCGGCAACTCAAGATCGGCAGCGCGTTCAACGTATTGCCGATGTGGCACCCGATCCGGCTGGCCGAAGACTATGCGATGGCCGACATCGTCACCGGCGGAAGGCTGATCATGGGCGTCGGGCGCGGCTACCACACCCGCGAGGTGGAGACCTTCGGCGCGCCGCTGCTCGATGCCGCCGCCAACCGCGAGCTGTTCGAAGAGCAGCTCCAGCTGCTCCTCAAATGCTTCAACGAGGAGGCGTTCCACCACCAGGGCAAATCTTACGACTGCCCGCCGGCGGTTCCCTATCGCGGCTACGACCTGAAAGAGATCACGGTGGTGCCGCGGCCCAGGCACCTGCCGGTCCAGATCTGGATGCCGATCGCCAGCGGCCGCACGATCGACATGATGGCGCAATACGGGTTGAACGCGATGGTGACCTTGAACGGCGAGAAGATCCTCGACGATGTCGTGCGCGCCTTCCACGATGCCTGCCATCGCCACAACCGGCCGACCCAGCTCGGAGAGGACATGATCTGGGGGGCCGGCATCTACCTCGCCGACACCCAGGAAGAGGCGATGCGCCGCCTCGAACCGTCGCATGACGAGCGCTACAAATGGTTCGCGCCGTTCGGCTTTGTGCGCTATGCCGACGACAAGGGCCGCACCTGGGGTACGCCCGGCGCGCCGGCGACGGTGCCGACATTGGCCGAGGGCGTCAAGCAGAAGGCGTGGTTCTGCGGCCCGCCGGGGCAGGTCATCGACGGCATCAAATCGATCGAGGCTCGCTACCCGGGCCTGGAAGATTTCATGATCCACTGGGCCGAGGGCCTGCCGCCGCGCGAGTTCATCGAGCAGCTGCGCTGGTTCGCGCGCGATGTGATGCCGGCCTTCAACCGGAATTGATCCGACCGCCCCGGCGCCCATAACAAATACCGGGGAGGGACGATCGCGGCGGGGTGAAGATCAGTTAGGGGATCATCGCTTTAGATTGAAGCACCCACCCGTCACCCCCGCGGAAGCGGGGGTCCAGGGGCAGCGGCATAGCGGTTGCCCTGGATTCCCGCTTGCGCGGGAATGACGAACTCCTGAAATGATTCAATCCGCCCCGATAGCGCTTCAGCCCACAATCAGGATGTCGCAGGCAAAGCGCTCGACAAATTCGCGCAGCCGGTCGGCACGGCCTACGGCGCCGCCGGCCTCGATCGCCAGGCAATGGCACTCGAGTTCGACGATCCGCTGGCGCAAGGCAGCCGGCTCCTCCGGCGCGATCTCGACTTGCAGCCGGACCGGACGGTCGGCGAGCCGGTCGGCGATCCAGGTCTCGAACCGTTCTGCACCGGCCACAGCGGGCGGGCATATCACCGTCAGCAGGCCATCCGCGCTCTGGGCGAGCTGTGCTGCCGCCTCGAGCAGCCGGACCGATGCCGCGCTGCGGTCGCGCAACAGCATCGCGACAGAGCCGCTCGCGCTCCAGGCGTGCCGTGCCAAGAGGAACGGGCCCGGCGCGCACTCGATCGAGGACCACCAGCGACATTCCACCCGAAAA
>JBGPTQ010000523.1:0-2197 GCA_041490725.1 Allostellaceae bacterium
ATCATGCAGGTCAATGTCGACAGCATGTTCCTCGTCTCGCGCTTCGCGATCCCGGCGATGATCGAGACCGCGGGCGGCGGCGCCATCGTCAACGTGTCGTCGATCTCGGCGTTGCGGCCGCGCGGGCTGACCGCCTATTCGACCTCGAAGGGCGCCGTCATCGCGCTGACCCGGGCGATGGCGGTCGATCACGGCCCCGATGGCATCCGCGTCAATTGCGTCGCGCCCGGCCCGATCTACACGCCGCGCATGTACACGGGTCAGATGACCCCCGCCGGCCGCGAGGCGCGGCGCAAGGCCTCGGTGCTCGGCATCGAGGGGCTCGGCTGGGACATCGGTCATGCGGTGCGCTTCCTGTTGTCGGCGCAGGCGCGCTACATCACCGGGCAAACCCTCGTCGTCGACGGCGGGGCGAGCCTCGTCGGCCCGAGCCGGGCGCCATGACCATGACACTCTTCGACCTTTCCGGCCGGGTCGCGATCGTCACCGGCGGCAATGGCGGGATCGGGCTCGGCATGGCGCAGGGCCTCGCCGCGGCAGGAGCGGCAATCGTCGTCGCGGCGCGCAATCGCGAGAAGTCCGAGGCGGCGGTTGCGGCATTGGCGGCGTCCGGCGCGCCGAGCGCGTTTATCGCACTCGATGTCGCCGATCCGGCCTCGTGCCGCGATCTGGTGCGTCAGACCGTCGATCGCTTCGGCCGCCTCGATATCCTGGTGAACAATGCCGGCATGTCGATCAGGAAGCCGCCGCAGGATTATGCGATCGCGGAATGGCAGGCGGTGCTCGACACCAACCTGACCGGCGCCTTTGCCTGTGCCCAGGCGGCCTATGCGCCAATGAAACAGGGCGGGGGCGGCAAGATCATCAATATCGGGTCGATGTATTCGATTTTTGGCGCCGCCTATGCCGCCGCTTATGCCGCGAGTAAGGGCGGGCTGGTACAGATGACCAAGTCGCTGGCCAATGCCTGGGCCAAGGACAACATCCAGGTCAACGCGGTGCTGCCGGGCTGGATCGACACCGAGCTGACCCAGGCCGCGCGCCGGCAGATGGAAGGGCTCTACGAGCGCGTCCTGCGCCGCACCCCGGCCGGCCGCTGGGGCGTACCGGAGGATTTGGCGGGCATCGCGGTCTTTCTCGCCGCGCCGGCCTCGGATTTCGTGACCGGAGCGGCGATCCCGGTCGATGGCGGGTTTTCGGTGGAGTTTTAGGCGAGCCGGTAGCGCGCGGGCGGCCCTGCGGGGAAAAGCTCAACGGTCATCGCCCGCAGCAACCGCTTCGATTTTTGCCAGGAACTGCTCCGGCGTATCTGCGGCAAGAAACGCCTGCTGATCCTCAGTTTTCGCGCCGTGCCGGCCCCTCACCCTCCCACGCTTCGCGCGGGTCCCTCCCTCTCCCCGCGGCCGCGGGGAGAGGGTTGGGTGAGGGGCCGGCACCGGCGGATCAACCCGATCGAAATCCACTCGCTAAACCGCCCCCCGGCGAAAAACTCAAAGCCCCAAATAAAATTTGCGTACGAGTTCGTTGTTGTTGAGCTCGTCGGCGTTGCGGCCCTCGAAGGCGATCTGGCCGTGCACGATGACATAGCCGCGATCGGCGATGCGGACCGCCTGATTGAAATTCTGCTCGGCCATCAAGACGGTCAGCTCGAAGCGGTCCTTCAGCTCCTTGATCTTGTCGATCGTGCGGCTGACCAGAATGGGGGCGAGCCCGACCGACGGTTCGTCGATCAACAGAATGCGCGGCGCGGACATCAGCGCGCGGGCCAGCGCCAGCATCTGCTGCTCGCCGCCCGACAGGCTGCCGGCGAGCTGGCGCCGGCGCTCGAGCAGCCGCGGGAACGTCTCGTATGAGGATGCGAGGTTGGCCGCGATCGCGCTGCGCGCGGTCGGGCGGAACGCGCCGAGCAACAAATTTTCCTCGACCGTGAGCTTGGGGAAGAGGCGCCGCCCCTCCGGCACCAGGGTGATGCCGAGATCGACGATCGCCTCGGTGGCGCGTCCGACCAAATCATACCGCTCGCCGTCGATCTCGGCGACGATGCTGCCCGAACTCGGGCGCACCATGCCCATGATGCATTTCATCAGGGTGCTCTTGCCGTTGCCGTTGGTGCCGAGCAGCACCACGGTCTCGGCATGCAACACCGACACCGAGATGTCGTCGATCGCCCGGACCAAGCCATAGCCAGCGCTCAATC
>JBGPTQ010000524.1:0-2195 GCA_041490725.1 Allostellaceae bacterium
ATCCTCGCCAACGCCTACAAGCCCTACCCGTGCGGGGTCGTGCTGTTCCCGGTCATCGATGCCTGCCTCGAACTGCGCGCGCGCCACGCGCCGACGCCCGAGCAGATCGCCCGGATCACCGTGCGCGGCCATCCGCTGTTGCGCGAGCGCGCCGACCGGCCCGCGGTCGAGACCGGGCGCGAGGCCAAGGTGAGTCTCCAGCACTCCGTCGCGGCCGCGCTGTTAGAGGGCGCGGCGGGATTGGCGCAATACGAGGATTCCTGCGTCGCCGACCCGGCGGTGCGGGCACTGCGCGCCAAGGTCGCGGTCGAGGAGGACGAGAGCGTTCCGGTCGAGTCGGCGATCGTCACCCTGCGCCTCGCCGACGGCACCAGTTTTACCGAGCATGTCCGCCACGGGCGCGGCACGCCCGGCCGGCCGATGAGCGAGGCTGAGCTAGACGCCAAAATGCGCGAGCTGATGGCGGCCGGCGCGCCGCAAGTCGATGCGCCGGGCCTCATCGCCGCGCTGCGCGCGATCGAAGGCGAGGCCGATGTCGCCCGCATCGTGCGCATGACGGTGCCGCCGCAGGGCTGACTGATTTCTAGTTTTCAGCGGGCGAGACCGAAGCGGATCGCCACCGAAACCTCAACCTCTGATGCCGCCATCTCCGCCGGAAAGGGCGGCAGGCTGGCGCCCTTCATCATCTGATCGATCGCCGCGTCGAGATCGGGATGGCCGGTGCTCTGGACGATCGCGTGGCTGAGCACCCGGCCCGACCGGTCGACGCGAAACCGCAGCACCACCCGCCCCTCTTCGCCGCGCGCCCGGGCGCTTTCCGGATAATGCTTGTGGCTTTCGAGCCAGGAGCTCAGCGCGGCGCGATAGCCGGCGCTGACGATCGGCCCCGTCGGCGGTGGTGATGGCGGCGCTGCGGGAAGCGGGACCAGGGCGGTTTGCAGCGGCGCTTGTGCCGGCGCCGGCGGCGGCCGGCGTGGTGGGGGCTTCACCGCCGGCTTCGGTTGTGGCGGAGGCGGTGGTGGCGCGGCCTCGACGACCGGAGGCGGCGGTTCGGGCGGGGGCGGCGTTGCCTCGGGGATCGGAGGCGGTTCGGGGGACGGCTTGGGTGCTTCGGCGACCGGAGGGGGCGGCTCGGGCGGCGCGAGCATGATCTCGATCCCTCCGGTGGCGAGCGGCACTGGCAGCGGCAGGGGCGGCAGTTTCCCCACCAACAGGATCAGCGCCGCGACAACACAGCCATGCCCGGCGATCGAGAAGGCAAGCGGCAAGCGGGCAAATGGCAAGCGGGCAAATGGCAAGCGGGCAAATGGCAAGCAGAACGAGCGACTCACTTCGGCTGAGCCCCCTCGGCGAGCAGCGATACCTTGGTGAACCCGGCGCTGTTGACGAGCCCCAGCGCATCCATCAGCTGCGCATAGAGGATGGTGCGGTCGCCCCTCACATAAAGGATGCGGTCGGGATCGTCCGCCGCGAGCCGGGCGAGACGATCCTTGAGATCGCCGGTATCGACCCGCTCGTTGCCGATGAAGGTGGCGCCCTCGCGATCGAGGCTCAGCACGATCGGCTCTTGCGGCTGGACGAGCCGGGCCGCGCTGGTCTTCGGCAGATCGAGCGGCACGCCGACCGTCAATAGGGGCGCGGTCACCATGAAGATGACCAGCAACACCAGCATCACATCGACCATCGGCGTCACATTGATCTCGGCGAGCGGCTGGTAGCGGTCCTCGCCAAATTCGCCGGTGGGCGGCAACCACAGAGCCATCGCTCACCCTCCGCCGGTGCGCGACAAGAGCCCGCCGGAGCGGCCGATCAGCGCTTGCATGCGGCCGGCCAGGCGTCCCAGTTCGACGGTGAACTTGTTGTAGGCGACGACCGCCGGGATGGCGGCGGCGAGACCCATCGCCGTCGCGAACAATGCCTCGGCGATGCCCGGCGCCACCACCGCGAGGCTGGTGTTGTTGGCCGCGGCGATCCCGGCAAAACTGCGCATGATGCCCCACACGGTGCCGAACAGCCCGATGAACGGGGCGGCCGAGCCGAGCGTCGCCAGGAACGGCAAGTGGGTTTCCAGGCGCCGCATCTCGCCATTGAGGGCGAGCCGCATCGCGCGCTCGACGCGCTCGCGCCGCTCGCCGACGGTTTCGGAATTGGCCGAGATCTCGATCCGGCTTTCCTCTAGCCCGGCGACCAGCACC
>JBGPTQ010000525.1:0-2192 GCA_041490725.1 Allostellaceae bacterium
AAGTCCAAGAGATAGCTCGGCCTAGGGTCCGAGCGCGAAGGTCAGCTTCGCAAAACCGACCCCCGCCTGATGCCCCCGGCTGAACGCCACGGCGCGCGGGGGTCTTTGCTGTCTTTCCTGGCGTCGAGCACATGATGGCCATCGATCTCGACAACTCCGGCCCGACCTCCCGGGTCTATTTCTCGCAGCGGCTGCGGCTCCATTACGTCGATTGGGGCAACCCGACTGCGCCGCCGCTGCTGCTTCTCCATGGTGGGCGCGACCATTGCCGCAACTGGGATTGGGTCGCATCCGCGCTGCGCCGCGATTGGCACGTCCTGGCGCCCGATTTGCGCGGCCACGGCGACAGCCAATGGTCGCCCGACGGCAACTACTCGACCGGCGCCTATGTCTACGACCTCGCCCAGCTGATCCATCAGCAGGAGCTGGCGCCGGTGACGATCGTCGCGCATTCGCTCGGCGGCAATATCGCGATCCGCCATGCCGGGGTCTATCCGGACAAGGTGCGCCGCCTCGTCGCGATCGAAGGGCTGGGGCCCTCGCCCAAACGGATGGCCGCGCGCTCCGCGATCCCGATCGCCGAGCGCATGCAGAAATGGGTCGAGGAGCAGCGCGCACTGTCCGGGCGATTGCCGCGCCGCTATGCCTCGATCGAGGATGCGCTGAAACGGATGCAGGAGGCGAACGGCCATCTCTCGCCCGAGCAGGCGCGCCACCTGACCCAGCACGGGGTCAATCAAAACGAAGACGGTACCTATAGCTGGAAGTTCGACAATTACGTGCGCGTCGATTCGCCTTACGGCATGACCCAGGCCGAGATCGAGCAGCTGTGGGGGCGGATCAGCTGCCCGACGCTGCTCGTCTACGGCAAGGAAAGCTGGGCCGCGAACCCGGAGGGCGACGGCCGCCTGCGGCACTTCCAGAACGCCCGCGTGGTGTCGGTCGAGGGCGCCGGTCATTGGGTGCACCATGACCGGCTGGACGTGTTCCTTGACTTGCTGCGCGACTTTCTCTGACCCTCGCGCGTGCTGTTTCGCCGGCGACACCACCTCAAAACGCACTCGACGCGGCACGGTCTGATTGCCCTGCTCGGCCCCGGGTTGATCACCGGCGCCTCGGACGACGATCCCAGCGGCATCGCCACCTATTCGCAGGCCGGCGCCCAGTTCGGCTATGGGTTGGGCTGGGTGATGCTGTTCAGCTGGCCCTTAATGGCGGCGATCCAGGAGATCAGCGCCCGCATCGGCCGGGTCACCGGCAAAGGCATCGCCGCCAACCTCCGCGAGCACTATCCGGTGTCGCTGCTGCGCGCCATCGTCGGATTGCTGCTGGTCGCCAACATCATCAACCTGGGCGCCGATCTCGGCGCGATGGGCGATGCGCTGCGGCTGCTCATCGGCGGCTCGAGCGGAGTTTACGTCGTCGGTTTCGCGGTGCTGTGCGCGGCGCTCGAGATTTTCTCGCGCTACAAGAGCTATGTCAAAGTCCTGAAATGGTTGACCCTGTCGCTGTTTGCCTATGTCGCGACCGTGCTCGTGGTCGCGGTGCCGTGGCTGGAAGTCCTCTATCGCACGCTGGTTCCCAGCCTCGTATGGCAGCAGGATTATGTCGTCGTCATCGTCGCCGTATTGGGCACGACGATCAGCCCGTACCTGTTTTTCTGGCAGGCCTCGGAGGAAGCCGAGGACGAGCGCGTCAACCCGGCCGAGCATCCGCTGACCGAGGCGCCCGAGGAAGCGCCCGGCCAAATCCGGCGGATCGAGATCGACACCTATGTCGGCATGGGGCTGTCGAACCTGATCGCGCTTTGCATCATCGTCACCACCGCGGCGACGCTGCACCTGCACGGCATCACCGACATCCAGACATCGGAAGAGGCGGCGCAGGCGTTGCGGCCGATCGCCGGCGAATTCGCCTTTGCCGTCTTCGCCTGCGGCATCGTCGGCACCGGGCTGTTGGCGATCCCGGTGCTTGCCGGTTCGGCCGGCTATGCTCTTGCCGAAGCGATGGGGTGGCCGACCGGCCTCGGGCGCCTGCCGCGCGACGCCAAGGCGTTCTACGGCACGATCGCGGTCGCGACACTGATCGGGGTCGCGATCAATTTCGTCCATATCGATCCGATCAAGGCGCTGTTCTGGACCGCGGTCATCAACGGTGTCGTCGCCGTGCCGCTGATGATCGTGATGATGCTG
>JBGPTQ010000526.1:0-2187 GCA_041490725.1 Allostellaceae bacterium
CCCAGCTCGACGTGGCGCGGCTGCGCGCGGCCTTGGCCGACGGCCCCGACCCGCTCGCCGACTTCCAGCCGCCGGCCGGGGCGAGCCCGGTGCTCATCGCCACGCAACGCCAGTACCTGACGACGCAGACCACCGAGCATCGCGCCAAGATCGCCGCGCTCGACCGCCAGCTGGCACAAAAGGAGGCCGAGCGCGCCACCTCCGCGGCGACGATCGCCAAGATCGAGGCGGTGATCCCGCTCTTGCAGCAGCAGGTCGATGTGCGCAAGACCCTGTTCGCACACGAGACCGGGTCGAAGCTCGTCTATCTCCAGACCTTGCAGCAGCTGGTCGAGCAGCAGCACGAGCGGTCGGTTCAGCAGAGCAAGTACCAGGAGGCCGAAGCCGCGCTCGCCGCGATCAGGCAGACGCGGGCCCAGGCCGATGCCGAATACCGGCGCATGCTGTTCGACGATCTCGGCAAGGTCGAGCCGAAAGCGGCGGGGCTCGCCCAGGACCTGATCAAGGCCGAGCAGCGCACCAAATTCCAGGCGCTGACCGCGCCGGTCGACGGCGTCGTGCAGCAGCTCGCGGTCCACACGGTCGGTGGCGTGGTAACCCCGGCACAGGCGCTGCTCGTGCTGGTGCCGGTCGACAGCCATCTCGAAATCGAGGCGATGGTGTCAAACAGCGATGTCGGCTTTGTCACGCCCGGCCAGGAGGCCGAGGTCAAGGTCGCGACCTTCAACTTCACCCGCTACGGGCTGCTGCACGGGGAGGTGCTGAGCATTTCGCCGGACGCCGTCGGGCGCGACGACCCGCAGGACCAGACGAAGGACAAGTCGCAGCAGGGAACGCAGGGTACCAAGCCGCCGAGCGGCGACCAGGGCCCGGTCTATGCCGCGCGGATCTCGCTCGACCGCACCCGGATGCAGATCGAGGACAAGCTGGTCAACCTGTCGCCCGGCATGGCCGTGACCGCCGAGATCAGGACCGGCGAGCGCCGCATCATCAGCTATCTCCTCTCGCCGTTGCGCAAGTACCGGCAGGACAGTTTGCGCGAGCGGTGAGCCAAAGGAACTCGGTGAGGCCCTCGTATAGCCGGCCCCGTGAGCGGACCGGCGCGGCACACGCGGCAATCGCCAGGTGACGCAGCGGCTCGGCCGCTGCTATCATTGCACGAGCGAAACGGGGGATCGAGCGATGCGGCTCCTACTTGTCCGGACGGCGCTGATCGGGCTTGCCGCGGTGTTGTCCGGTTGTGTCGAGGTCTACGGCCCCGCTCCGTCCAGCGTCGAGCTGTCGCGCGTCGATCCGGAGGACGCGGCCGAGCGCGCCCTCGTCGGCAGTGCGCTCGGCACGGCGCTGGGCACCGGCATCGGTGCTACTTTCTCGATCAACCCGGCGATCGGCGCGGTCGTCGGCGCCGAAAGCGGCGCCGCGATCGGCGCTGCGATCGGGATCGCAACAGCGCAGCCGCTGCCTGCCTATGCGCCGATCGCGGTGCCGGCCGAAGCCCCAATCCCCGGCTTTTATGACACCTGGCCGCCCGGCTATTACCCGCCGCCGATCGCCTCGCAGACGCCGCCGCCGCGCCCGGGCTGAGCCGAACCCGGCGCCGCCTGCGACGGTATCGACCGCTCGAGCCACCAGCGCCGATGCCGCTCTTCGCGATCCCGTTTCCCGCGCTCGACCCGGTGGCGATCGCGATCGGACCGTTTGCGATTCGCTGGTATGCGCTCGCCTATATTGCCGGGCTGTTGATCGGCTGGCGCTATTGCCTCTCTCTCGCCGACCGGCCGCCCGGCTCTGTCAAGCGCAACGACATCGACGATTTCCTGGTGTGGGCGACGCTCGGCGTCGTGCTCGGCGGGCGCATCGGCTACGTGCTTTTTTACAACCTGCCGCACTACATCGATCACCCGATCGACGCGCTCTATCTGTGGCATGGCGGGATGTCGTTCCATGGCGGTGCCCTCGGGGTCACGACCGCGATCTTGCTGTTCACCCGGGCGCGCGCGATCCCGATCTTCGCGTTTTCCGACATCATCTGCGCGGCGATCCCGCTCGGGCTGTTTTTCGGGCGCATCGCGAACTTCATCAATGGCGAGCTGTTCGGGCGGGCAACGGATGTGCCGTGGGCCATGGTGTTTCCCGGCGGCGGGCCGGTGCCGCGCCATCCGAGCCAGCTTTACGAAGCGTCATGCG
>JBGPTQ010000527.1:0-2180 GCA_041490725.1 Allostellaceae bacterium
GCCTTCTATTTCCTGACCGGCGCCAGCGGTGCCGGCAAAACCACGCTGCTGAAGATCATCTCCCTTGCCGAGCGGCCGTCGCGCGGCAAGCTGACCCTGTTCGGAGCCGATACCGCGGCGCTCGACCGTCATGCCCAAGCCGCGCTACGACGCCGGATCGGTATGGTTTTTCAGGATGTGTGGCTGATCGACGAGCTGAGCGCGCGCGACAATGTAGCCCTGCCGCTGCGCATCGCCGGCACTCCGGAGCACCAGATTGGCGACAACGTCGCCGAGCTCTTAGCCTGGGTCGGGCTGGCAGGACGGGCCGACGCGCGCACCGCGACGCTGTCGGGCGGCGAGCGCCAGCGAGTTGCCATTGCGCGCGCCATCGTCCGGCGGCCCGAGCTCTTGATCGCCGACGAACCCACCGGCAACGGCGGTGACGAGATCGCCCTTTTGCTGGTTCGCGTCTTCGAGCGGATCAACCGCCTCGGCACGACGGTGCTGATTGCCACCGACGACAGTGCCTTTACCCGCCAGTTCGAGCATCAGCATTTCCACTTGGATCAGGGCATGCTGTTGGATGCTGCCGCCGCTGCGGCGCAATGATCGGATATCGGCGCGGCGTTGCGCAGCGCGCGCTTCCGACGGGGCCGGACCAATCCGGGCGCTTCCTGCCCTGGGTTTTCGCGCTCTTGGTCTATGTCGCCGGGCTGGGCGGGGTCGGGCTGATCGTGCTTGACGACACGCTGCGAGCCTCCGAGCATGCGCTTGCCACGACCTTGACGCTGCAGGTTCCAGCAGATTCGTCGAACGCGAGACTTGAGACGGTCTTGGCGCTCCTCCGGCAAACTCCGGGGATCGTGTCCGTGCATTTGCTCGAACCGGCACAAACCGCCCGGTTGCTCGAACCCTGGTTCGGACCGTCGGTGCCGCTCGACGAATTGCCGGTGCCGCGACTGATCGATCTGCGCACCGATCCCGATGGGCGAGCAGATCTCGGTTCGCTGCGGCGGCAGCTCGCCTCGGTGGTGCCGGATGCGCGGCTCGACGATCATCGGCCATGGCCGCGGGGGATGCGTGCGGCCGCGCGCCGGATCGAGGGCATCCTTGCGGCTTGTATCACCGTCGCGTTGCTTCTGATCGCGGTATCGGCGGTGTTCGCGGTTCGCACCGCCCTGATGGGCGATCGATCGGTCGTCGAGCTGCTGCACATGCTCGGCGCCGCCGATTCCGATATCGCGCGCGGGTTCGCGATCCGGTCATTGCGCCTGGGGCTGTTGGGCGGCGTCATTGGCGCCGTCGCCGCCCTGCTGACGATCGTCGCGCTGAGCGGTGCCGGCTCCATCGTGCAGCTGCCGGCGCCGATCGCCGCGAACGGGGTTGCCGATTGGCGGGTCTGGGCGGCCCTGACCGGGGCGGCGCTCGCCGCCGGGCTCATCGCGATGGCGAGCGCACGGGTCGCCGTGCTGCGCCGGCTCGCCGGCATGCCGTGAGCCGCCGTGCGCCGGCTGCCGCGCCCGTTTAGACGGCTGGGGTTGCTCGCGCTCGCGATGTTCGTGCTGTGGCTCGGCGGTCTCGCTTTTTTTGTCGCGAGCAGCCTGTCGATCCGGGGCGACCCGTCGATCCCGACCGATGCGATCGTCGTGCTGACGGGTGGGCGGCTGCGGCTTGAGACCGGGCTTGAGTTGTTTGCCCTGGGCACGGCGAAGAAGCTGTTCGTTTCGGGCGTCAATCAGCGGGTCGACCGCGACGAGCTCTTGCGCATACTCGGCCCGGCAGCGGAGCGCGTGGCGTGCTGCATCGCGCTGGGCCACGAGGCCGACAACACCTTCGGCAATGCGCGGGAGACCGCAAACTGGATGCATGCGGAGGGCTATCGCAGCCTGCGCCTCGTCACCAGCTGGTACCATATGCGGCGCGGCCTCCTGGAATTCGGCCGTGCGATGCCGCAGATCACGATCATCGCCCACCCGGTATTCGCGCATCCCCTCGACCCGGAGCGCTGGTGGAGCTGGCGCGGCGCCCCGTTCTTGATCATCGGCGAGTACGACAAGTACCTGGCGGCCTGGATCCGGCCGGCGCTCAATGCGATCTATCCGGCGCCGTCCGCCCAGAGCGAGATCCGATTTAATGAAATCGGATCTCGCTCCCAACTTGATGATCTGGAGCATGTTCTCTTCGGAAAAGTGGCATCC
>JBGPTQ010000528.1:0-2179 GCA_041490725.1 Allostellaceae bacterium
CGCCGCAGGAGGCGCCCAAAATCGACGCCGTGGCGAAATGGGATCTGTTCGAGCGGCCGAGCTTCACGATGCCGTTCAATGTGGCCGGCTACCCCGCGATCTCGGTGTGCTCGGGGTTTGGTGCCGGTGGGCTTCCGGTCGCGATGCAGCTGGTCGGCAAGCCGTTCGCCGAGCCGACCGTGTTGCGGGTCGCCGATGCGTTCGAGAAAGCCACGCCGTTCCGCGACGCGCGGCCCGCCCTGGTCACCGCTTCCCTCCCGGCCTGAGGCAGGCGCGCGAGCGGCGCCCTGATCACGCCGATTGGGGGAGGTCACGCACCAGCCGCGCCCCGCGCGCTTTCGTGGAAGCAATGAGCATGACCTCCGACCCGGCGGCGCGCGCCGGCGCCATCCTCGAAATCGACCTCGCCGGCATCCTCGCCAATTGGCGGCTGCTCGCGCGCCGGGCCGCGCCCGCGCTATGCGCCGCGGTGGTCAAGGCGAACGCCTATGGCCTTGGCGCGGTGCCGGTGGCGCGCGCGCTCGCGGCGGCCGGTTGCCGGATGTTTTTCGTCGCGACCCTCGACGAGGGGATCGCATTGCGGCAAGGCCTCGGCGAGATGCCCGAGATCGCCATCCTCAACGGTCCCTTGCCGGGGACTGCGGCCGAATTTGCGGCGCACAAGCTGATCCCGGTATTGAACGAGCCCGGCCAGATCGCGGAATGGGTGAAGTTCCAGAAACCCCTCTCCGCCCTTCAGGGGGGAGAGGGAGGGGACCCGTCGCGCAGCGATGGGGAGGGTGAGGTGGGTACTCCTTCGGACCGCGGGCGTCCCGCCCGCATGCGGCCGGGACGGCCGCGGTCCCATTCGAGACCCGTTAATAATGCGTGGCCGCCCGCCATCCTGCATGTCGATACCGGCATGGCGCGGCTCGGCCTCGATGCAGGCGAATTCGCGGCCGTCGTGGAGAACCCGCCGCTCTTCGCCTGGCGCGCGGTGATGAGCCACCTCGCCTGCGCCGACCGCCCCGACCACTCGCTCAACGAGCGCCAGCGCGCCCGCTTCGCGGCCGCGGCCGCACGACTGCCTGGGGTGACGGCAAGCCTCTCTGCCTCCTCGGGGATTTTTCTCGGCCCAACGTATCATTTCGACCTGGTGCGCCCGGGCGCCGCCCTCTTCGGCGTCAACCCGCAGCCGGGCCGCCCCAATCCGCTGCGCCAAATCGTGCAGCTATCTGGAAAAATCGTGCAGATCCGCCAAATTGACAGGGGTGAATCGGTTGGCTACGGTGCCGCGCATGTCATGGAGGCGGCCGGCCGCGCGGCGATTGTGGCGGTCGGCTACGGCGACGGCTGGCTGCGCTCGCTGAGCCATCGCGGCTGCGGCTATCTCGCCGGCACGCGCGTTCCTCTTCTCGGCCGGGTCTCGATGGATCTTGTCACATTCGATGTCTCGGCGGTTCCCCCGGAGCTGGCGCGCCCCGGCGCGATGATCGAGCTGCTCGGCGCCGATTACGGCGTCGACGACGCGGCGGCCGATGCCGGAACCATCGGCTACGAGATCCTCAGCGCGCTCGGCTCGCGCTATCACCGCATCTATCGCGATCCCGCCCAACTTGATCCAACCGAACTTAGAGCGTTATCAGATGAGGTGGAAACACCTCCGTCACCCCCGCGAAAGCGGGGGTCCAGGACAACCGCTCCAACGGCGGCCCTTGGATTCCCGCGTACGCGGGAATGACAGCTGGATGATTCGGCATGTTCGGGTACCGCTCTGATCCAACCGGGACAAATCAGCCGGAATGATCGTCTTTCTCGCGTCGGTCGGCGCGGCCTTCCTCGCCTTTCTCGCCGCGGCCGGACGGTTGGTGATGTTCGCCGGGCAGGCGCTCGGCGCCGGGTTCACCCCGCCCTACTATCCCCGCCTCATTCTGCGGCAGATCGTCTATGTCGGCTATTTTTCGCTGCCGGTCGTGGGCCTGACCGCGCTGTTCACCGGCATGGTGCTAGCGCTGCAATCCTATACCGGGTTCGCCCGCTTCAACGCCGAGGGCGCGATCGCCACGGTGGTCGTGCTGTCGGTGACGCGCGAATTAGGGCCGGTCATTGCCGGGCTGATGGTGGCGGGGCGGGTCGGGGCGGCGATGGCGGCCGAGATCGGGACGATGCGCGTCACCGACCAGATCGACGCGCTGACGAC
>JBGPTQ010000529.1:0-2178 GCA_041490725.1 Allostellaceae bacterium
CCCGGCCATGACGGGAAAAGCGAGCGCTGACCAAGGGTCATTGATTCGGGCGGTTGGTATTAGAGGTCACGGCCCGCACATTACATAAAGGCGTCTGCGGCAGACCGACAGCGGCTGTGTGCTGAAAAGGCCCCGTTGATGCCTTTGACGCGATGGGTTCATTCTCCACCCACTCGCAGCTTCCACCGCAGAATACACCCAACCTCGCCGCGCTGGCAGTTGCCCGCGACCAGCACTACATTGCGCGGCATGGACACTGTTCCGCGCCCAGGCGACAGCGCCCCCACCGCCCGCTGCGAAACCGCGGCGGAGAAGCAACGCCGGCTCGCCCGTGAGGCCGAGATGCTGGCCGAGGCGCGCGCCGAGATCGCCGCCGGCCTGGTCGTCGACTCGGCCGAGTTGGACGCCTGGATCGACAGCATCGGCACCGACCACGAGCTGCCGCCGCCCTATCCCCGCCGCTGACCTGGCGGCCGCGTGCCGCGCAAGCTGATCTATGCTCCCAGGGCGCTCGCCGACCTTGACGCGATCCGCCGCTGGTTGACTCAACCAGGCTCGGGACCAGCGGCACGGCGCCGGCTGATAGCGCTCCGGGCCGCGATCAACCGGCTGCGCCAGCATCCCTGCCTCTATCCGGCCGGCGAGCATCGGGGTGTGCGGGAGCTGCTCTGCGAGGGCGGCTACCGGGCGCTCTACGAGGTCCATCCCGACACCGGCCAGAGCGAGACCGCCGGCGACGTCCAGGTGCTGCGGGTATTCGGCCCCGGTCAGTCGCGTGGAGGGGGCGATGCCGCGATCAATTCGTAGTAGGCTCGCGAACCGACCGACAAAGCATCGAGGAGGAACGGGAATGCCCATAACCGGGGGTCTGCTCACCAGCACTCTTGCCGCCCTCGCCTTCATCCCCTGCGCGATGGCAAGCGTGGCGCCACCCCCCGGCTCCCAACCGCAACCCCGCCGGCGCGAGGTCGTGGTCAACGGCAAACGGGTCAAGACCATCGACGTGCACGCCCATTGCGCGGTGCCGGCGGCGATGGCGCTGGTCAACCTGCCGCTCGAAGCACCGGGATTGCTGATGGCCGACACCAGCACGCGCATTGCGGCGATGGACGCGCAAGGCATCGACGTCGAGGCGCTGAGCATCAACCCGTACTGGTATCGCGCCGAGCGCGATGTCGCGGCCGAACTGATAAAAATCCAGAACGAGACGCTGGTGCAATTCTGCACGGCCAACCCCGACCGCTTCGTCGCCTTCGCGACCGCGGCCTTGCAATATCCCGATCTCGCCGCGGAGCAGGTCGAACACGCGGTCAAGACGCTCGGCTTCCGCGGCGTCGGCGTCGGCGGCAGCGTCGCCGGCGAGGAACTGGCCAATCCCAAATTCCATCCGTTCTGGGCCAAATGCGAGGAACTCGGCGTTCTCGTCTTCATGCACCCGCTCGGCACGCGCGAACTGGAACCGAGCGGTCGGCTCGCCGGCAGCGGCCTGTTGACCAACACGATCGGCAACCCGCTCGAAACCACCATCGCGTTGTCGCACCTGATCTTCGAAGGCACGCTCGACCGTTTTCCCGGGCTCAAGATCTGCGCCGCGCATGGCGGCGGTTTCCTGCCGTCCTACGCCAACCGTTCGGACGCGGTGTGCCGGACCTTCCCCGACCGGGTCGGCAAGCTGCCCAAGAAAAACCCGACCGCGTATCTCAAGGATGGTCAGCTCTATTTCGACACGATCGTGTTCACGCCCGAGGCGTTGCGCCACCTGATCGCCGAAACTGGTCCAGGCCAGATCATGATCGGGACCGACTACCCGTTCCCGTGGACCAGCACCGAGGTCGATCTCGTGCTCAGCACGCCGGGATTGAGCGACGACGAGCGGATCGCAATCCTCGGCGGAACCGCGGCGCGGCTGCTCGGCATCGCTTCCTGAGCGGGCGTGGCGGCCCGGCTGCGATGCCGGGACTTGTGTTAGTCTTTCTACCCATTGACATCACCCTTACTAACTCCCACATCCGCCCCTTTCCCCACAACAACCGGGCGGCACCGCCATGCACACCCTCCCCAATCTCCCCCCGTCCATCGCCCGCGAGGTCTACGCCAACCTCTGCGCCACCCTCCCGCCGCCGCGCACCGACACCCCCGAGGCCCGCGCCGCCCGCGACGAAACCGCGATGGCAGCGG
>JBGPTQ010000530.1:0-2174 GCA_041490725.1 Allostellaceae bacterium
CGGGCAGGCCAGGGCCCAGCGCTCGACCGGCAGCAATTCCTCGGCCAGACGCACGCCGTGCGCCCGCAACAGCGCCGCGATGGCGTGGCGGTCCGCGGGCTCGATCTCGCTCAGGATGATGTCCTGGCTCGGCATCAGGATCGGGTCAACGCCGAAGCGGGTGACAATCTCGCGCAATGCGCTGCGCAGCCTTTTGCCCGCGTCATCGACGATGCGCCCGCTCGCGACCGGCACACCGAGATAAAGCTTGCCGTCGCCCTGCTCATGCCATCCCAGATGGTCGGGCACGTCAAAATCCGGCATCGCCCGGCACGGCATCAGCGGCTTCCCCAGGTCTTCGGACAGAAGCTCGCGCGCCCATTCTTCGCCGCGCTCGGCGATGACGTATTTGAGCCTCGCATGGCGGCGGTTGCCGCGGTCGCCGTGATCGCGATGCAGCCGAACCACCGCCGCCGCCGCCGCGAGCAAATCGTCGGGCTCGACGAAAGCGACCGGGGTGGCAAGCCGCGGATAGGTTTCCGGCTTGTTGTGGGTCATGCCGTGCCCGCCGCCGAGCAGGAAATTGTACCCTGCCAGCGTCTCGCCCTCGAACAGCGCGATGATCGCGAGGTCATTGGTCAACACGTCGATCGTGTTGTCCTCGGGTATCGCGAGGCCGATCTTGAATTTGCGCGGGAGATAGCGCTCGCCGTAGAGCGGATCGACCGGCTCTTCCTCCGGCGTCACCTTCTCGCCATCGACCCAAATCTCGTGATAGCCGCCGGTGCTCGGCAACAGATGCGTGGAGAGGCTGCGGGCGTCATCCTCCAGCCTGATGTGAACCGCATCGCGGATCGGCGCCGGCACCGTCGTCACCGTGCGCACGACATCGCCGCAGGCGGCCAGCGTCGTCAAGAGGGCGCGGTTGATTTCGCCGATTGCCGCCTTCAGCCCGGGTTTGACGACACCGTGGAACTGGATGCTCTGGCGCGTCGTGATGCGCAGCGAGCCGTTGGCGCGGGCGTCGGCGAGCGCGTCGAGCGCGAGGTACTGGTCGGCGGTGAGGCGCCCGCCGGGGATCCGGACGCGCACCATGAATTGCCAGATCTTATCGTCGCCGCGCTGCTTGCGCTCGGTCGCGCTGTCGCGGTCATAGCCCTGATAAATGCCGTGAAATTTGAGGAGGCTATAGCCGACCTTGTCGAACGACGTCGCGGTGTCGGCGAGACCCTCCGCGAGGTTCCCGCGCAACTGCCGGCTCTGCTGCTTGATCGCCTCGGCCTTGGAGATGGTGTCGATCTGAGCCACGCCGCCGCCCTCCCGAGCAAGCCGGGGAAAACCCCGAGCTTCTAACGTGGATCAGCTAATTACATCACTTTCAGCATGTCAATTTGAAATATTATACATTATTAATACGTCTAAATGAAGCTGAGGGCGCGTTCGAGATCGCGCAGCAGATCTGCCTCGGCTTCGAGCCCGGCCGAAAGGCGCACCAGCCCGTCGCCGATGCCCAGCGCGGCGCGCTCCTCGGGCTTGAGGCGCGAATGCGTCGTGGTCGCCGGATGGGTGATGAGGCTCTTCGAATCACCGAGATTGTTGGAGATGTCGACGAGGCGCAGCGCATCGAGAAAGCGGAAGCAGGATTCCTTGTCGCCAGGGATGTCGAAGGCGATGACGGTGCCGCCTGCCGTCATCTGGCGCCGCGCCAGCTCGTATTGCGGATGGCTGGGGAGGCCGGGATAGATCACCCGCCCGACCTTGTTGTGGGTTTCGAGAAAGCGCCCGATCGCCTCCGCGGTGCGGCATTGCCGCTCGACCCGCAGCTCCAGGGTCTCCAGCCCCTTCAACAGGAGCCAGGCGTTGAACGGGCTCAGCGACGGCCCGGTGTGGCGGTAAAAGAGGCCGAGATCGTCCTTGATGTACTTTTCGCTGGCGAGGATCGCGCCGCCGAGCGCGCGGCCCTGGCCGTCGATGTGCTTGGTCGCCGAATAGACGACGACATCGGCGCCGAGCGTCAGCGGCTTTTGCAGGAGCGGCGTCGCGAACACGTTGTCGACGACGAGGATGCCGCCGGCGCGATGGGTGAGGCGCGCGACCTCTGATATGTCGATGATCTCCATCGCCGGGTTCGACGGGCTCTCGCAAAACGTCACCGCCGCGCCCGGCGCCAGCGCCGCCTCCCAGGCCGAGAGATC
>JBGPTQ010000531.1:0-2158 GCA_041490725.1 Allostellaceae bacterium
CACCGGCCTGCGATCGGCGACGAAATGGTCGCAAGTTGCCGCCGTCGCATCGGCGCTGCTGCTCGGGGTTTCCTCGCCCTCTTGCGCCGCCGACATAGGCGGTTTCGTTGGCGGCGTCGTTGGCGGAATTATCGGGCAATCGATGCAGCAGCCACCGCCACAGCCGTACTACCAGCAACCGCAGTATTACCAGCAACCCCAGCAATACCAACAGCAGCAGCCCAATGCTGCCTCGGCAGAGGCACACCGGCAATACCTGGCGCACCAGGCCGAACTCAAGCGCCAGAAGGCGCAGCAGGATAAGGAAAAGAAGGAGCAGGAAGCGGCCCGCGTGCCGCCGGCTCCTGCCGTCGGCGACGCATCCGGACCCATCGACGTCGCGATGAAGAGGAAGGGCGGCAATCTCTGGGTTCCCGCCCAAATCAACAAGGTCGTGACGATCGATTTCGTTATCGACAGCGGAGCATCGGATATCACCCTACCACGGGATGTCTATTTAACCCTGATCAGGTCAGGAACACTCACCAAAGCCAACTATATCGGTACCGCGCAATACGGTATCGCCGATGGCTCCGAGGTAAAGGGCGTCAAGTTCAAGTTGGCCAGCCTGCAGGTCGGCAACCAGATCCTGACCGATGTGGTGGCAAGCGTCATGCCGTCCGATTCCGCGACGCCGCTGCTTGGTCTAAGCTTTCTTTCGCGCTTTCAATCTTGGGCGATCGACAACAATTCGGGCACGTTGAAGCTCACCCCGATCCCCAGCAAGAACCCGACCGGCGGCACTCCGACGCAAGTGGCCGCGGCGACCGCGCAGCCGCTGCCTGATCTGAGAACCGTCGAGCCGCCTGCGCCACAAACTCCGGCGCCAGCGCAACTGGCCGCGGCGGCGCAGACGCAACCCGAGCCTGCAACCATCGCCTCGCCTGCGCCACAAATTCCGGCGGCAACAGCACCGACCGTCATACCAGGCGTGGCTCCGGAACCACGGGTAGCGGCTGCGGCACCCGATGCGCCGCGGTCTGGACACGTCGCCAACTCGGCTCTCATTGTGAAGGAGACCTCCACTCCGACAGCGCCCCCCGTGGCAACGGAGACGGCCGCGTCGACGAAACCGGAGACGAATGCGGCCCTTCCGGCATTCCCCGCGAATACCCCTTACGCAACTGCGCGCTTCAGCCTGCTCGCGCTGGGTTATGGGCCAGCGCCCCTGCCGGACGCGGGAAAATGCGACAGCAACACGGATAGCACCTGTTTTCCCGAACGGGCGGCGTGCGCCAAAGCCGATGGCATCCAGTGTGATTTTCTCTGGCGGCGCGGTGAGCAACTGATCAAGGTGAGGACGGTCGCCGTGCCGCCGACGATCTCCTCGATCGAATGCCAGGTGAACTGCAAGTAACCGACGCACCGCCGTTTGCCGCCCTGCCGGGGCGAGCCGAAAGTGCGCCACGCTCTTTCTATGAATGTCGTAAGATATTGCAAAGATTGGCTGGGGCGGGAGGATTCGAACCTCCGTATGGCGGAATCAAAATCCGCTGCCTTACCTCTTGGCTACGCCCCACCGGGTACATCCGGGCGCCGAGGCGCCGTGTCGCGGCGGCTCAGGCACAACAGGTAACCTATGTCGATTGGACCCTCAAGGGGCGAGGGCCTCGACCGGGGGCGGCGCGGTTAAGAGGGCGCCGGCGGCCGACCACCATGAGGGCTCGGCGCGCGCGAGCAGGGCTCCGGCGAAGCGGGCGGCTGCACGATCGCTAAACAGGGCAAAACAGGTCGCGCCGCTGCCGCTCATTCGGGCGAGCAGCGCTCCCGGCAATTGTGTGAGAGTTTCCAGCACCGGCGCGATGTCGGGGAGGAGCGTCAGCGCCGCGTCGGTCAGATCGTTGCGGCGCTCCCTCAAGACCGCGGCAAGCCCGGCGGCATGAAGCGGCATCGGGTCGAAGCGGGCGGTGGCCGCGAAAGCGCCACGCCGGACCGCAAAGACATCAGCCGTCGGCAGCTTGCGGCGCGGGTTGGCGAGGACGATGCCGGCCGGCGGCAATCCCGCGGCATCCTCGATCCGCTCGCCGATGCCGCCGACCCAGACCGGCCGGGCGGCGAGGCAGGCCGGGGTATCCGCGCCCAGAATCAGGGCGAGCGCCGCCAGGGCAGCAGGATCGAG
>JBGPTQ010000532.1:0-2156 GCA_041490725.1 Allostellaceae bacterium
GGTCCGATCGAGGGAAAGATCGTCGACGCCCTGAAAAAAGATTTCTCCTTTTACAGCCGCACCGAGATCCCGGGCGGCAGCTATCCGGGGGTCGATACCGCCACGCCCTCTCTCGGCTTCTCGGCGTTGTGGCTGGTCAACGCCGACATCGATGCCGATCTGGTTTATGCGATAACCCGCTCGTTGTGGCATCCGGCGACGGCACAGGTGTTTGCTGCCGCCGACCCGATCGGCAAGGGCATCCGGCGCGACCGGGCGCTCGACGGGTTATCGGTCCCGCTTCATCCCGGCGCCGCGCGCTTCTATCGTGAGGCGGGCATGCCGGTCGACAGCGCGCCCGAGGCGGCGGCCGAACCGGTCGAGGGAAAGCGGCCATGAGCGGCGTTGTCGCATCCGGATCGGGACCACATCCGCGGAATGGTAGAAGACGGGCGCGATGAATTTTTTCGAACGCTGGCACGATTATTGGTCGCCGCAGGAGGCGATCGACACCTCGCCCAAGGTCTCCGACGAGGTGAAATACACCACCTGCTACATGTGCGCCTGCCGGTGCGGCATCAAAGTGCACCTGAAGGATGGCGCGATCCGCTACATCGAGGGCAACCCGAAGCACCCGGTCAACCGCGGCGTGATCTGCGGCAAGGGCGCCTCCGGCATCATGCAGCAATATTCGCCGGCGAAGCTCCGGAAGCCGCTGATGCGGGTCGGCGAACGCGGCGCCGGCGAATTCCGCGAGATCGAATGGGACGAGGCGATCACGACGGCGCTCGGCTGGCTGTCGCGGATTCGCGCCGAGGACCCCAAAAAGCTCGCGTTTTTTACCGGCCGCGATCAGAGCCAGTCGATGACCGGGTTCTGGGCGACGCAATTCGGCACCCCAAATTTCGCCGCACATGGCGGGTTCTGTTCGGTCAACATGGCCGCGGCCGGCATGTACACGATCGGCGGCAGCTTCTGGGAGTTCGGCGAGCCCGATTGGGAGCGCACCCGCCTTTTTCTGATGTTCGGGGTCGCCGAGGACCATGATTCGAACCCAATCAAGATCGCCCTCTCCGGGCTGCGCCGGCGCGGCGCCAAATTCATCTCGATCAACCCGGTGCGCACGGGCTATTCGGCGATCGCCGACGAATGGATCGGCATCCGCCCCGGCACCGACGGGCTGTTCGTCCTGGCGCTGATCCATGAGCTGTTGAGCGCCGACAAGATCGATTTCGCCTATCTCGGCCGCTATACGAATGCGGCCTGGCTGGTGATCCAGGCGCCAGGCACCGCCGATGACGGCCTCTTCGCGCGCAATGAAGCGGGCGAGCCGCTGGTGCTCGATGCCGCGGGCGGGCTCGCGAGCGGGACGCAGCCGGGCGTCGAGGCGCGGGTCGTCGGCGAGGCCGCGCTACCGGATGGCCGACGCGCGGTGCCGGTGTTTCAGCTCGTCGCCGAGCGCTATCTCGACCCGCGCTACGCGCCGGACGCGGTGGCGGCGACCTGCGGCATTCCCGCCGAGCGGATCCGCAGCCTCGCCGCCGAGATCGCCGCGGTCGCTTTCGAGCAGGAGATCGAGATCGCCGTGCCGTGGACCGACTGGGCCGGGCGACCGCATGCGACGATGCGCGGACGGCCGGTCTCGATCCATGCGATGCGCGGCATCTCGGCCCATTCGAACGGGTTCCAAACCTGCCGCGCCTTGCATCTCTTACAGATCCTCATCGGGACGATCGATGTGCCCGGCGGCTGGCGCTACAAATCGCCCTACCCGAAGCCCGCCCCGCCGGGCCCAAAACCGGCCGGAAAGCCCGGCCAGGTCGCGCCCGGTAAGCCGCTTGCCGGGGCGCCGCTCGGCTACGTCCTGACCCCCGAGGATCTGCTCCTCGACGCCGACGGCCAGCCGGCCCGCATCGACAAGGCGTTTTCGTGGGAAGCGCCGATCGCCGCGCATGGGCTGATGCAGATGGTGATCCGCAACGCGTGGAAGGGCGATCCCTACAAGATCGACACGCTCTTCATGTACATGGCCAACATGGCGTGGAACTCGGCGATGAACACCACCGAGACGATGCGCATGCTGACCGACAAGGACCTGGCCACCGGCGAATACAAGATCCCGCGGATCATCTATTCCGACGCCTATTACTCCGAGACGGTGGCCTATGCCGATCTGA
>JBGPTQ010000533.1:0-2153 GCA_041490725.1 Allostellaceae bacterium
CGCCACCGAGGCGTGCCGGCGGGCGGAGAATTGCGCCACCTTCCTCGCCCAGGTGCGCGAGGCGATCGGTATCGAGCTTGAGATCATCTCGACCGCCGAAGAGGCGCGGCTGGTCGTCGCCGGCTGCGCGCCGCTGTTACACCCGCGCATTCCCTATGCGATCGTTTTCGACATCGGCGGCGGGTCGACCGAGATCGTCTGGCTGCATCAGGCCGGGCCGCACAGCTTGCAGCCGCGGTTGGAGATACTCGGCTCGGTGTCATTGCCGTTCGGCGTCGTGACCTTTACCGAGCGCTTCGGTGGGATCGAGGTGACGCGGGCGAGCTATCGGGCGATGGTCGCCGAGGCAGAGGCCGCGCTGATGCCCTTCGAGAAGAGCCATGGCATCCGGCGCCAGGTCCGCGCCCGCCAGGTCCAGATGCTCGGCAGCTCGGGCACGGTGACGACGCTCGCCGGCGTCCACCTTGCCTTGCCGCGCTACATCCGCGCGCTGGTCGACGGCAGCATGTTGACCTTCGATCAGATCGAGCTGGTCTCGCGCCATCTGGCCGGGCTGGATATCGCGGGCCGCGCCGCCAACCCCTGTGTCGGGCGCGAGCGCGCCGATCTGGTGCTGAGCGGCTGCGCCATCCTCGACGCGATCTGCGCGACCTGGCCGGTCGGCCGGCTGCGCGTCGCCGATCGCGGCATCCGCGAAGGCATCCTGTTCGACCTGATGCAAGGGCAGGGCAAGGTCGCCGGTTGAGCAGATGTGGAGCCATGTGCCCGCGAAAGCCCCTCTCCCGCACCGCGCCCTCTCGGCGCGCGCGTGCGCGCGCCTGCCGGCTGGCGCATCAAAGATGCGCCAGGGGTGGATCGCCCCGCCAGGGGCGAGACGGGTGAGGGTGCCTGCACTGACTACGCTGATCGCCCCCTCACCCCAACCCTCTCCCCCGGTGGGGGCGAGGGGGTATTTTGCGGTGGCGCATGCGCGGTCGTGACCGCCCATCGGGCACCAGGCACCTCGCGGTTCGGGTCAAGAGCGCGCGCCGCCGCAAGTCCTCCTCGACCGAATGGCTGGAACGCCAGCTCAACGACCCGTTCGTCGCCGAGGCGCGCCGGCTCGGTTATCGCTCGCGTGCCGCCTTCAAGTTGATCCAGCTCGACACCCGCTTTCATCTGCTGGCCCCCGGCCGGCGCGTCCTCGACCTCGGCTGCGCTCCCGGCGGCTGGACCCAGATCGCCGTAGAGCGGGTCGGCGCCGCTTCGGGGCAGGGAAGGGTCGTCGGCGTCGATCTCCTGGCGACCGGCCCAATCGCCGGCGCGATTTTGCTGACCGGCGATTTCCGCGATCCCGCCACCGCCCTGGGCATCCGCGACGCGCTCGGCGGCCCGGCCGATCTGGTGCTGAGCGACATGGCGGCGCCGGCGACCGGCCATGCTGCCACCGACCATCTGCGCATCGTCGCGCTGGCCGAGGACGCCTTTGCCTTTGCGGTGACGATCCTCAAGCCGGGCGGCATTTTCGTCGCCAAGGTATTCCAGGGCGGCAGCGAAGGCGCCTTGCTGGCTGAGCTCAAACGCGCCTTCGCCGAATTGCGCCACGCCAAGCCCGCCGCAAGCCGCGCCGAATCGGCCGAGACCTATGTCATCGCGAAGGGTTTTCGCGGGGACGCATACCCGCGGCGATCAGGGTGTTAAAAGCGGGAACTGGACCGCCGGCCCCGCCGGCCCTACATAAGCGGCCATGTGACCCAACAATCCTTAAAGTGCGGGCGCGATGGAAATCCGGCAGGCTTTGACCTTTGACGATGTGATGCTCGTGCCCGCCGCATCGAACATCATGCCGGGCGAGACCGACACCCGAACGCGCATCACCCGCGAGATCGAGCTCGGCATCCCGCTGATCTCGGCGGCGATGGATACGGTGACCGAAGGCGCTCTCGCGATCGCGATGGCCCAGGCCGGCGGGCTCGGCGTCATCCATCGCAACATGCCGATCGACCAGCAGGCGGCCGAAGTCCGCAAGGTCAAAAAGTTCGAGGCCGGGATGGTGGTCAATCCGGTGACGATCCACCCCGATGAGACGCTCGCCGACGCGCTGCGCCTGATGGCTGATCACCACATCTCCGGCATTCCGGTGGTCGAGCGCGGCAGCGGCAAGCTCGCCGGCA
>JBGPTQ010000534.1:0-2151 GCA_041490725.1 Allostellaceae bacterium
CGCCATATCGACCATCAGATAGGCGCCGATTCGATCGGCAATGGCGCGAAACCGCGCGAAGTCGATGACCCGCGGATAGGCGCTGCCGCCGGCGATGATGAGGCGCGGCCGGTGCGTCTCGGCCTGGCGCTCGACCTCATCGAAATCGATCCGCGCGTCCTCGGCGCGCACGCCGTAGGTGACGGCGCGGAACCACTTGCCCGACAAATTCGGCGGCGCGCCGTGCGTCAGGTGGCCGCCGGCCGCCAGCGACATGCCGAGAATGGGATCGCCAGGCGCGAGGAGGGCGAGGAACACCGCCTGGTTCGCCTGCGCCCCGGCATGGGGCTGCACATTGGCAAAGCCGCAGTCGAACAGGCGCTTGGCGCGGTCCACCGCGAGCCGCTCGGCGATATCGACAAAGCCGCAGCCGCCGTAATAGCGGCGCCCCGGATAGCCCTCGGCATATTTGTTGGTCAGCACCGAGCCTTGCGCCTCGAGCACCGCGCGCGAGACGATATTCTCGCTGGCTATCAGTTCGATCTGCGATTGCTGGCGCTGGCGCTCGCCCTCGATCGCCGCAGCCAGTTCCGGGTCGGCAGTGGAGAGCGCATCCAAAAAAAAGCCGGCTTCGCGCGCGGCCGACAACGGGAGAGCTGAGGAGATCGCCAGGACAACACCTCTGGGGACAGGAGGAAGCAAGCGGCGGCGCCGACTATTTGAAATCTACCATATCTCGGGCGGCGATGTCAGCCGCCTACTAGACATCGCGTCGTGGTCGGCAGCGCGCCGCCGCGCACGCCACTCGTCCGGCGCGCTGCCAAAAATCATCGAATGAAAAACCACATCCATTGATCAGAATCAGCCCTCGCTCGGCGATCGCAAGGGCACCGCCCCGATTCTCTAGCGCCGCGCAAGTCGTGGCCGATCGTGCTTATTGACCATTACTATCCTCTCCCATGAGTTTCGGTTGACATGAACAAATCACTCTGCGACTATGCCCGATCGGCAAACTCAGAAGCGGGATCGAGGGAGAAAATGGCGGAACCAGCGGTGCCCAAGATGGCAGAGGATGAATTGCTGCGAATGACCGCAGAGGTCGTGTCGGCCTATGTCAGTAACAACACCTTGGCGACGGCGCAGCTGGCCGATGTAATCCAGTCCGTGTACAACTCATTGCGCGGCTTGGAAGGGCAGGCGGCGGAGCCGCCGGCCGAGCCGCTGAAACCCGCTGTGCCAATCCGCAAGTCGGTCACGCCGGAATTTCTGATCTGTCTCGAAGACGGCAAAAAGCTCAAGATGCTGAAGCGGCATCTGCGCTCGACCTATAACTTGACCCCGGATGAATACCGGGCGAAATGGGGGCTGGCGCAGGATTACCCGATGGTCGCGCCCAAATATGCCGCGCAGCGTTCCGAATTTGCCAAAAAGATCGGCCTCGGGCGCGGGACCGGCCGCAACTCGGCGCGGGGATCGGCAAAGAAATAGCCCGGCCCGCGGGCAGACAAATACCGAAAAGGGCGCCCTCGGCGCCCTTTTTCATCGCAGGCTGGCGACGCCCCTCACCCCGGCCCTCTCCCCGCCAGCGGGGAGAGGGAGAGGGGCCTTGCCGGCGTCAGTTGAGCCCGTAGAGCCGGGTGACGTTCTCGTAGGTGATCTTCTTCTGCACGCTCTGCGAGAAGCCGGCCAGGTTGCGCTTCAGCGTCTCGTGCGAGTTCGGCCAGATGCAGTCCGGGTGCGGATAATCCGCGCCCCAGATGATGTTGTCCTCGCCGATCAGCGGCACGATCGGCTCGAGGTACTTGTCCTGCTGATAGGTGACATAGCCCTGCCGGCGGAAATAGTCGCTCGGCTTCAGCTTGAAGCCGAGGCTCTTCGCGCGGTCCTCGTATTCGGTGTCGAGCCGGTCGAATACATAAGGCAGCCACGTCACCCCGGATTCGCCGAGGACGAAGTTGAACTCCGGGTACTTCTCGCAGGCGCCCGAGGCGAGCAGCGAGACCAGCACCTCCATCGTGTCGAGCTGGAACAGCGCCGAGCGCACCAGCCGCCACTGCGTGAAGTACTCCTTCTCCATCTCCGGCGTGTCGGGAGCGCGCACCGCCTTGAACCCGGTCGAATGGAACGAGATCGGGAATTTGCACTCGGCCGCCGCCTCCCACAGCGCGTACC
>JBGPTQ010000535.1:0-2146 GCA_041490725.1 Allostellaceae bacterium
CACGACCGGCTGGCCGCGGCGGGTGATGACGATCCCCTCGCCGTTGAGGGCGCGGTCGATCAGTTTCGAGAGCTGGTTTTTCGCTTCAGCGACGCTGTGGGTGCTCATCGTCGGAAGATAGCCATCAGATAGCGATCTGGCTAGGTGCCGACGCCGTCCATGCCCCATCGCGCCTGCGCTCGCGATCGATCAGCGATTGCGCGCCCAGTCGTCGTGCCACAGGAAATCGGGGCCGAGCTGGTCGAGGCTCGGACAGCCGATCTGGCCCATCACCAGGTCGATCTCGCCGCGGAAGATTTCGACCGCTTTCTTGACTCCGGGCAGCCCGCCCGCTGCGGCGCCGTAGAGGGTCGGCCGGCCGAAGAAGCAAAAATCCGCGCCGAGGCACAGCGCGATCAGGATGTCAGCGCCGCGCCGCGCCCCGCTGTCGAGCAGGATCGTCGCCTTGTCGCCGACTGCCGCCTTGATCGCCGGCAACACGTCGAGCGAGGCCGGTGCCTGGTCGAGCTGACGCCCGCCGTGATTGGACACCAGAATGCCATCGCAGCCGACCTCGACCGCGCGCACTGCGTCGGCGGGGCTCATGATGCCCTTGACCACGAGGGCGCGCGGGAAGAGGCGGCGATAATTCTCCAGGTCGCGCCAGGTTTGTGCGTTGAACGGACGCACCGAGGATGCGAATTTGTAAACTTCCTCGGCATTCGCACCGGCAGGCGCATAAGCCTGCCAGTTCCCCAGCATCGGCGTGCCGCCGCCGCGCTTCAGATATTCGACGATCCAGCCCGGGTGGCTCAGCGCCTCGATCAATATCGCCGGCTTCAGGCTCAACGCCTGGAACAAGCCGCCGCGGATATTGGGGAAGCCGTTCCTAATGTTGCGCTCGCGCTTTCCTCCGACCGGGGTGTCGACGGTCAGCACCAGGGCGCCGAGCCCGGCATCGGCGGTGCGCTTGATCAGATCGGTGTTGATCTCCGGTTTGCGCGCGGCATAGAGCTGGTACCAGGCATTGTTCGGGGCGATCCGCGCCGCCGCCTCGATCGTCTCGCTGCTGCCGCCCGACATGATGTAGGGGATGTTGGCGTCACGCGCCGCCTCGGCCAGCATCAGATCGGCGTGATTGCGGAAGAGGCTCGTCCCTCCGGTCGGCGAGATCCCGAACGGACTGGAAAATTTCTGGCCGAAGATGGTCTGCGACTGGTCGCGCGTCGACACGTCGACCAGGTAGCGCGGCAACAGCTGGTGCTTGTGAAAGGCCGAACTGTTGCGCTCGAGCCCGCGCTCGTCCTCGATGCCACCCTCGATGTAATCGAAGGCGATCTTCGGCAAGCGCCGCTTGGCCATCTTGTGCAGGTCTTCGATATTGACCGCTTGATCGATTCTCATTACGGGGGGCTCTCGCTAAAAAGCGCCGATCCTGGCGCTAGGGGATGCCGGAAGGCGGGGCGCAGATTTGGCTGGAGCAACATCTTTTCAGACTGAGGCACCAGCTCGTCGCCCCCGCGCAAGCGGGGGTCCAGGGCAACCGCTCGTACCCCGGCCCCCCTGGATTCCCGCTTTCGCGGGAATGACGATTCAATTTGAACAGGCAGCGCTCTAGCCCGGTCGGCGCGCGGTGACGAGGAGGAACGTTCCGGGCAGGCGAACCTCGCCGTTTGCCGCGGCATAGGCCGCGAACCCCGCCTCGGTTTCCTTGACGATCGCCCGGCGTGTCGCCGCGTCGGCCTGTTTCTCGTCGAGCAGCCGCTGGATCGCGCCGAACAGCACGACATGCTCGGCCATGCCCGATGCCGATGCACCGATGACGTGAAAGGGTTTGGGCTCGATGGCGATGTCGGCGAACCCTGCCGCGGCGAGAATGCTGCGGAAATAGTCGCGATCGCTGAACACCTGCGCATCGGGCGCGTGTGGCGGCTGTGGCGCCGGCGGACCCAGGTGCCGCACCGCGATTTCGAGCGGGATCTTGCGATGCACGTTTTCCGCGACCGACGCCCACACCGCCATGCAGAGCCGCCCGCCGGGGCGCAGCGCGCCGCAGAAATTGCGGAACGCCGCCGTCGGGTCGGCGAAAAACATCACGCCAAAACGCGAGGTCACCAGATCGAAGCTCGCCGGCGCGAATTCGTGCACCTGCGCGTCGGCCTGTAAG
>JBGPTQ010000536.1:0-2145 GCA_041490725.1 Allostellaceae bacterium
ATCGCCGCGAGCCCGCCCTCTTTCGCCAGCACCTTCAACACCTCCCAGATGTCGCCGAAATCGACCATGCGGCCCTTGCGCGACGGCGTGATGTCGGTGGTGAACATCTTGACGCTGGGATGGCCGGCCCGGACCGCCTCGGCCACCTGAGCGAGAATGTCCGGTGCGATCTTGCCCAGGAGCATCGTGTGGAAGGCGTAATCGCCGTAGCATTGGCCGGCCCATTGCTGCTGCCGCCGCTCGATCGCCTGCTGCACGGTGTCGCCGGCTTCGACCGCGGCGAAATCGATGGTCGTCGTGGTGCCGCCATGGAGCGCGGCCTGGCTGACCCGCGAGGCAGGCTCGGTGAGATGGGGCTGGGCGACACCGGGGACCGGCATCGGCCAGTTGCAATGGACATGCGGGTCGATGCCGCCGGGGATGACGATCTGGCCGGCGGCGTCGACCACCCTTCCGGCGCCGAGCGCGGCGAGGCTGCCCGGCCCGCCGATTGCGGCGATCTTGTCGCCGGCAATGCCGATATCGGCCGGTTCCGGCCCCGAGGGCAGGACAACCAGGCCGCCGGATACGACGATGTCGAGCATGTGAGGCTCCTCTATTCGGGGACAACCGGACCTGGGACCGCGGCCGTCTCGGCTCTCGCGCAGGCAGAGCTTGCGCTGTCGCCGTCAGGCGAACCTTTGGTTCGCTGAGAGGCCGCATGCGGGCGGGACGCCCGCGGTCCCAGAAGCGCGGGCGAGGCAAAGGCGAAGCGGTCGAGGATTTCCGCCGAGGCGATGTCGTGCACGACAAAGACGAGGCGGCTGCGATGGTCGTCGTCCGGCCAGTCGTCAAGCCATTCGGGCGCGAACATCGCGTGCTGCGCCGCCTGGACGATGGCCGGCCGGTCAGGACGGTCGGCAAAGCGGACGATGCCCTTGACCCGCAGCAAATCGTTGCCGCGCGCCTGCGCCAGCCCGCCGAGCGCGCGGGCGAAATCGAGGCGGCTGACCGCGCCTTCGAGGACGATGGTGAAGGCGGCGATGCCGTGCGAATGCGCCGCCTCCGTCCCCCACCCTCCCACGCCTTTGGCGTGGGTCCCTCCCTCCCCCGCTTGCGGGGGAGGGTTATCGGGGCGACCTCCGGAAACTCCCTCCCCCGCATGCGGGGGAGGGTTGGGGTGGGGGCTACGGGAGCCGGCGAACAGCACGGCGGCGGGATCGAGGGCGGCTGCGCCGAGAAGGCGCTCGGCGCCGGGGTTGAGCGCATCGAGACGCGCGGCGAGCGCGTCGCTGAACGGTGCCAGATCGGTCTTCGAGATTACGAGGGCGTCGGCGACCGCGGCCTGCCGAGCCGCCTCGGCAAAGCGGTCGAGCGTCGCGCTGCCGGCGACGGCGTCGACCACCGTTACCACCCGGCCGAGAATGAGGCGCTGGTCGAGCATCGGATCGGTGCCGAGGGTGAAGAGGATCGGGGCGGGATCGGCGAGCCCGCTGGTTTCGATGACGATCCGGCGAAACCGGCGGATCTCGCCGCTGTCGCGCCGCTCGATCAGGCCGCGCAGGGTCTCAGCCAGATCCTCGCGCACCGCGCAGCACAAACAGCCGCCCGGCAGTTCCAGCACCTCGCCTTCGACGAAATCGACCAGGTAATGGTCGATCGCGATTTCGCCGATCTCGTTGATGACCACCGCCGTGTCGGAAAATTCCGGCGCCGTCAGGGCGCGGCGCAGCAGCGTCGTTTTGCCGCTGCCGAGAAAGCCGGTCAAAACCGTCACCGGTACGGTGTTCTGCGCGGGCGCGCTATCCACGGCGAGGTCCGATCATATAGCCGCCACGATCGTTTCACGATGCGGGGGCTGCCGGCAAGCGTCGCGATGGTGCCGGCGCGACTGGCGCCTTCGCCACGCAGGTGGTTGCATTATCGCGTTTGCGTCAGCATCATGCCTGCCATATCGGCGCTGCATATGCCGCCGGATCTGAGGGGGAACGCGAGCAGCATGGTCCTTGGCGCCAGCTCGTCGGTGGCGGACGCGCCCGATGATGTATTGCTCAGCGTCACCGAGGTGTCGAAGCGGTTTGGCGGCGTGCGCGCGGTCGAGGAGGTGTCGATCGCGGTCCGGCGCGGCGCGATCGCCTCGATCATCGGTCCCAACGGCGCCGGCAA
>JBGPTQ010000537.1:0-2138 GCA_041490725.1 Allostellaceae bacterium
CGCGACGATCGGGCCGTTCTTCTCGGTTTCGGCGCGTTTGGTGTGCCATTCCGGATCGGCCTGAAACGCGGTCCATTTCTTTTCGCGGTCGGCGAGCGAGTCCCATTGCAGCATGTAATAGAGCGCCATGTTGGAATCGCCGACCAGCACGGTCCAGAACCCGGCCTGCTTGATCGCGTGGCGCTCAAAGATCTTCAGGGTGATCGTGTCGAACCGCTTCAAGAGGTCCGGCAGGCGGCCGGGGACGGCGTAATAGACGCGCAGTTCATAGATCATGTCGTTTTCTCCCGCAAAATCACTTCACCGACGAGAACGATGTCGGCGTCAGGAATGAATTGGTGATCGAGGCGACGATCGGACCGTTTTTCTCGGTTTCGGCGCGCGCCTTCAGCCATTCGGGATCGACACCGAACTTGCCCATTTTCGCGTCGCGTTCGGCGAGCGATTCCCATTTCAGGAAATAGGTCAGGTCCTGGTTCGATTCGCCGACCAGGGTGGTCCAGAACCCGGCCTGGTGGATCGCGTGCTTTTGCCACAACGGCAGCGTGATCGTGTCGAACCGCTTCAAGAGATCGGGCAAGCGGCCGGGCACGCAGTGATAGATGCGCAATTCATAGATCATTGGACTTCCTCCTTGGGGTGAACGCGGAAACGGGTCAGGCGGCGAGTCGGGCCTCGACCCAGGCGGCGGCGGCGAACAGCGCCTCGTCGGCGAAACGCGGGCCGACGAGCTGGATGCCGAGCGGCAGGCCTTTCGGGCCGGTCCCGGAAGGTAATGTCAGGCACGGGGTCCAGGCCAGGGTCCAGATCGAGTTGAAGCTGGGGTCGCCGGTCGAGCCGAGACCCTCCGGCGCCTCGCCGGCGGCGCTCGGGGTCAGCAGCAATTCGACATCGCCGAAGATGTCGTCGATATGACGGCGGAACGCTTCGGCGGTCTCGAGCGCCTCGACATAGGCGGCGAGCGGCAGCGCGCGACCCGGCGTCAGTACGGTGTCGCGCAAAATCTGGCTGACCAGCTCATTGTGCACTTCATATTCGTACGCGTAATTGCGCGCCGCCTCGAAATTGAAGATGCGGCGATGGTGCTCGAGAATGTTGGCGAAGGGCGGCGCGAAATTCACCTCCGTGACCCGCGCGCCGGCAGCGGCAAGCCGTGCTGCGCTGCGCTCGATCAGCGCCTGGGTCGCCGGCTCGGCGCGCTCCCAGGCCGGGGTGCGGCAGATCCCGATGCGCGGCGCCGACACCGTGCGGTCGATTTGATGCAGCGGCCCGGCGACGAGCGCCGCGCGCAGCAGCGGCAGATCATCGAGGCTGCGGCAGAGAATGCCGAGCGTATCGAGGTTGTGGCATTGCAATTTGATGCCGCCGCGGCTGAATTCGCCGAAGCTCGGCTTGTAGCCGATCACCCCGCAAAACGCCGAGGGCCGGATCACCGACCCGCCGGTCTGGGTCCCGAGCGCGGCCGGCACCTGGAAGTCGGCGACCGCGGCGGCCGAGCCGCTCGACGAGCCGCCCGGCGTGTGCGCCGGGTTGTGCGGATTGACCGTCGCGCCGGGAAAGCGGTTGGCGAATTCGGTGGTGACCGTCTTGCCCATGATCGTGCCGCCCGCCATCCGCAACAGCGCGACAGAGGCGGCGTCGGCAAACGGCCGGTTGCCGCGGTAGATCGGCGAGCCGTGCCCGGTCGGCATATCGACGGTGTCGATGATGTCCTTGGCCCCGATCGGCAATCCGGCGAGCAGCCCCGGCCGGCCGGCGCGGTCGGCGGCGCGCGCCTGCGCCAGCGCCTGCTCGGGCTCGAGCCAGATCCAGGCCTTGACCTCCCGGCGCTCGGCCGCGCGGTCGAGGCAGGCATGGGCGAGCGCCTCGGCGGTCAATGCCCCGGACCGGAGCTGCACGACGGCCTCGGCGGCGGAGAGGCGGTTCGGCGCGGTCATGGCCGGGCTCCCAAATGGCGCTCGACCCAGAGGCCGATATCGAGCAGCCGGCGATCATCATGGCGACGGCCGACCAGCTGGATGCCGACCGGCAATCCGTCCGGTCCCTCGCCGGCCGGCAAGGTAAGACAAGGCATGTAGAGCACGGTCCACAACCCGTTGAAGATCGCATCGCCGGTCGAGGCGAGCCCCTTGGGCGCC
>JBGPTQ010000538.1:0-2133 GCA_041490725.1 Allostellaceae bacterium
AGCTGATCGCCGACGGTCAGCCGTTCCATGGCCTGCGCGCCGCCGCCCGGCGCTTCGATTGCGGCGACAAGCTCGGCTATCTCGAAGCCAATGTGGCGCTCGGGCTGCAACATCCCGCGCTCGGCGCCGCGTTCCGCCGCATCCTTGCAACCTACCTGTGAGCGGTGCTTGCCATGCCGTATCGTTTCGATCCGACGATCCTGCGCGAATACGACATCCGCGGCATCGTCGGCACGACCCTGTTCGCCGCCGATGCCCATGCCTTGGGCCGGGTGTTCGCCCAGGTGCTTGCCGAAGCTGGCGGGCGGCGCGCTGCCGTCGGCTATGACGGCAGGCTGACCTCGCCCGAACTTGAAGCCGCGCTCGTCGAGGGGCTCGCCGAGGGCGGCGCGGATGTCGTGCGCATCGGTCGCGGGCCGACCCCGATGCTGTATTACGCCGCGGCGACGCCAGGGGACTATGGCGGGGTCGATGGCGGCATAATGGTCACCGGCTCGCACAACCCGCCCGACCATAACGGGTTCAAGATCGTGCTCGGCGGCAAGCCGTTTTTCGGCGAGGCGATTCGGAAACTCGGGCCGATGGCGCTCGCCCTCGGCCCCGCCGAGGCGGCGCGCGGCCGGGTCGAAGAGCACAGCGTCTTTGATGATTACGTCGAGCGCCTGGCGAAGGATTACGACGGCACCCGCCCGCTGACGGTCGCCTGGGATTGCGGCAACGGCGCCACCGGCGAGGTCGTCGTCCGCCTCGTGCCGAGGCTGCCGGGGCGCCACATCCTGATCAACGAGACGATCGACGGTACCTTCCCGGCGCACCACCCCGACCCGACCGTGCCCGAGAACCTCGTGCAGTTGCAGCGGGCGGTGAAGGCCGAGCGCTGCGATCTCGGCATCGCCTTCGATGGCGATGGCGACCGCATCGGAATCGTCGATGCGCGCGGCCGCATCCTGTGGGGCGACCAGCTGTTGATCGTGCTGGCGCGCGACGTGCTGGCGCGTCATCCGGGCGCGCCGATCATCGCCGATGTCAAGGCCAGCCAGGTGCTGTTCGACGAGATCACGCGCGCCGGCGGCAAGCCGGTGATGTCGCAAACCGGCCATTCGCTGATCAAGGCGCGGCTCGCCGAGACTGGCGCGCCGCTTGCCGGCGAGATGAGCGGCCACATCTTTTACGCCGATCGCTATTACGGCTTCGACGACGCCGTCTATGTGGCGGTGCGGCTCTTGGGCGTTCTCGGGCGCGCCGGCGAGAGCCTGGCTGAGATGCTCGACAAGCTGCCGCCGGCATTCAACACGCCCGAGCTGCGGGTGCCGTGCGACGAGGCGCGCAAATTCGCGGTGGTCGAGGAGGTCCGCGACCGCTTGCGCCGGCGCGGCGCCGACATGGTCGACATCGACGGGGTCCGCGTGCGCAATTCGGACGGCTGGTGGCTGTTGCGCGCCTCGAACACTCAGGCGGTTGTCGTCGTGCGCGCCGAATCGACGAGCGAAGCTGGGCTCGAGCGCCTCAAACAGCAGCTTGCCGCGGAACTCGCGCCGAGTGGGCTGGCGCTGCCGGAGTACTGAGGCCGGCCGGGGGAGCCCTACTCGCTGGCAACCCTCAAGCCGCCGGGCGCACCACCGAGCAGGCGATCGCTTTGCGGTGCAGTTCGGCGCAGGCCGCCTGTGCCCCCTTCGCGGTGAAATGCAACAGGCGGGCGCGGTAGAGCCGGCGCGAATCGTGCTTGGCTGGCGCCAGGATTTGGTGCGGCTTCCCCTTGACGATGGCCAGGCCGGCGGCATGGTGGGTAGCCTGCTCGGCCGCCGCTTCGTCATGAAAGGCACCGAGCTGGATCGCCCAATCGGCGCCGCCGCCTGGCGCCTCATGCGCCAGCGGCGAGGCTTCGGCCTTGCCCACCGGCGACAGATGCCGCAGCGCGGCTTTGGCGACATTGCCGAGGAACCCGGATCTCTGATGCGCGCCAGCCAATTCGGCGGGCGCGGAGGCGGGCGCGGACGGTGCCGATGCCGGAATCGTCGTTACCGGTGGCGAAGCCGCGGGAGCGGCCGCCACCGCTGCGGCGGCCGGCGGCGCAGCGGCAGCGACCAGCGGCGCGTTCTGGGGCTGCATGGGCCGCGCGGCGGCGAGAACGGC
>JBGPTQ010000539.1:0-2132 GCA_041490725.1 Allostellaceae bacterium
CGCCTCCTGAAACAGTATCAGGACATGGCCGGGATGATGAAAAAGATGAAAAAGCTCGGCCAGAAGGGCCTGATGCGGCACGGCCTGTCGGCGCTGATGCCCGGCGGCGGGTTCAGGCATTGATGAAGGTGCCCGCGCTTTTTTTACCGCTTTCCCGGCGAAAGCCGGGATCCATTTCTCCACCGATCGAGCAGTGGATGGGTGGGTCCCGGCCTTCGCCGGGAATGCGGTTTCATCTTGAGAGGTAACTGATGTCGTTGAAGATCCGGCTCGCCCGCGGCGGCGCCAAGAAGCGGCCGTTCTATGCGATCGTCGTCGCCGATGCGCGCAGCCCGCGCGACGGGCGGTTTATCGAAAAGCTCGGGACCTACAACCCGATGCTGGAGAAGGGCCATGCCGAGCGGGTGACGCTCAAGGAAGAGCGGATCAAGCATTGGCTCGGGGTCGGCGCGCAGCCGACCGATCGGGTCACGCGTTTCCTCGGCGACGCGGGCATCGTCGAGAAGCTGGCGCTGCGCGAGACTCCACTGAAGTCGACACCAAAGGCGAAGGCGCAGGAACGCGCCAAGGAAGCCGCAGAGGCCGCTGCTTCTGCTCGCGGCTGATCGGGTCGCACCGCGGTCGGGTATGGCGATGAGCGGGCAGGAAAATCGGGTGTGCGTCGGCATCATCACCGGCGCGCATGGCGTGCGCGGCGCGGTGCGGGTCAAGAGCTTCACCGCCGATCCCGAGGGCGTCGCGCGCTATGGCCCGCTCGAGGACGAGAAGGGCGAGCGGCATTTGTCGTTGCGCCTCGTCGGCAGCGCGAAAGGCGTCGTGATAGCGCGCCTCTCGGGGATCGCCGACCGCGACCATGCCGAGGCGTTGCGGGGTTTGCGGCTCTACCTCCCGCGTACCGCGCTGCCACCGACCGCGGACGAGGAATATTACCACGCCGACCTGATCGGCCTCGAAGCCGCGCTCGCCGACGGGACTGCGCTCGGGCATGTGCGCGCGATCCATGATTTCGGCGCCGGCGACACGCTCGAGATCGAGCGCCCCGACGGCCCGCCGGCCATGGTCCCGTTCACCCGCGCGATCGTCCCCATCGTCGATCTCGCCGCCGGCCGGCTGGTGCTCGATCCGCCGCCGGGCCTCATTGACGCGCCGGCGCCGCGGCGCCGCCCCAAGGCGAACTACCGGGCGAACCCCAAGGCGAACCCCAAGGCGAACCCCCGGGCGAACCACCCGGCGGACGAACCGGAGCCGAACCGATGAGCTGGCGCGCGACGGTGCTGACGATTTTTCCGGAAATGCTCCCGGGGCCGCTGGCCCATTCGCTCGCGGGCAAGGCGCTGGAGGCCGGGATCTGGCAACTCGAAACGGTGGACATCCGCGATTTCGCGCGCGATAAACACCGCTCCGTGGACGATGCGCCGTTTGGCGGCGGGCCGGGGATGGTGATGCGGCCCGATGTGCTCGATAGGGCGATCGCCGGCGCCGGCGGGACGGGGCCCCTCATTCTGCTGTCGCCGCGCGGCCAGCCGCTTGACCAGGAACGCGTGCGGGCATTCGCCGCGATGGCGGGGGTGAGGCTGATCTGCGGGCGGTTCGAGGGGGTCGACGAGCGCGTGCTCGAAGCCCGCTCGGTCGAGGAGGTGAGCCTCGGCGATTTCGTCCTGTCGGGTGGCGAGCCGGCTGCGATCGCGCTGATCGACGCCTGCGTGCGGCTGTTGCCCGGCGTCGTTGGCGGCGCCGAGACCCTGGCGGAGGAAAGTTTTGCCGAGGGGCTGCTCGAATACCCGCACTACACCCGGCCGTCTCTATGGCAGGGGCGCGCGGTTCCGGAAGTGCTGGTGTCGGGCGACCACCAGCGGGTCCGCACCTGGCGGCGGGCCGAAGCGGAGCGTTTGACCCGGGAGCGCCGGCCCGATCTGTGGCGGCATTACGTCGCCCGACAGGCCGCCGTGCGGCAAAAGGAAGAGAGATGAACACGCTACAGCAGCTCGAAGCCGAGCAGGTCGCCAGGCTGGTCGCCGTTCGGCCGGTGCCGCCGTTCCAGCCGGGCGACACGGTCAAGGTCAGCCTGCGCGTCGTCGAAGGCGAGCGCGAGCGCATCCAGGCCTTCGAGGGCGTCTGCATCGCCCGCAAGA
>JBGPTQ010000540.1:0-2130 GCA_041490725.1 Allostellaceae bacterium
CACCGGCCGGATCGCGCCGCGCCGCCGGTTGCGCGAGACCGGCATCGTCGCCGGCGAGGATCTCAGCCCGCAAAAAGCCCGCATCCTGTTGATGCTGATGCTGCTGACGACCAGCGATGTCGGGACCATCCAGGAGGCGTTTCAGAGCTATTGAGGCGCGGCCTCTGCCCGAACTGCCGATCTTTTTTCTCTCGCTGCTGATCGATGGCGCTTTGGCCGGCGCGATCTATGCCTTGATCGCGCTCGCCTTCGTGCTGGTCTACAAATCGTCGCGCATGGTCAATTTCGCGCTCGGCGAGTGGATCATGGCCGGCGCCCTGCTGACCGGGTTCGGTCAGTCGGCAATCGGGTTGGGATTGGCTGGCGGGGTCCTGTTCGCCGCCGCCGGCATGGCGGCGTTCGGCATCGCCTTCAACGCGATTGTCGTGCGCCACCTCGTGAGCCGCCCGGTGATCTCGCTGATCATGGTGACGATCGGTCTCGGCGCGATGATGCGGGGGACGGCCACGCTGATCTTCGCCGGAACCCCCAGCGGGCTCCAGCTGCCGCTGCTGCTGGAACCGCTGATCGTGCACGGCATACCGATCCCGCCGGAAAAGCTGATCGCGGCCGCCGCTGCCGCAATCATCATCGCGCTGGTGACGTGGTTTTATCAGCGCAGCCGCACCGGGGTGGGGTTGCGCGCCATCGCCGATGACCCGCAGGCCGCGGCCGCGGCGGGGATCGACCTTGGTGCGGCCCTATGGAATGTTCGGCCAGGCCCCGGCCGACCGGGTTTAGCTCAGCGCCGGCGGGTCTTCGGAGACCACCTGTTCGGCGAGGCTGTTGTCGACCGCGATGTCGAACGGCGTGCCCCTGGCGAAACCGCCGGAGACCAGCCCGGCCTTGAGCCGCTCGTAGCCTTGGCGCGGCAGGATCGGGTTGCGGCCCCAGATGCCGAGCGCGAGATAGCGCGCGACCGTGGTGTGCAGCAGCGCTAGCGGCACCGCCAGAAAATAGGGCTGGACAACATCGGCGATCGCCTCGGGCGTCGCGCGATGCAGCCATTTCTGGGTGCGGTAGAGGCCGCGCACCAGCTTCACCAGCTCCTCGCGCTTCACGTCGAGAATGCTGTGGCGCGTGTAAAAGCTTGTGTAGGAACACGGGCCGCGATCGGCCGCGGCGTACCATAGATGCCCGTCGCCCGAGGCGATCAGCTCCTCCGCCAGGGGCTGGAACAGCTGCACGACATCAACTTCGCCTCGGCGCAGCGCGGCCATGTTGTCGGCCATGCTGCGATCGGCGACCCGGTCGAGCGTGTCAGGATCGAGGCGGGCCCGCCGCAGATCCTCCTGCAGGCATAGCCACGGCGTCGGCACCTCGCTGACCGTGGCGATCCGCACCGCCATCAGATCGGCGAGCCCGAAATTGGGGCGCGGGGTGCGGCCGACCAGGAGGAACGGGTCGCGGGTCACCGCCTCGCCGAAACAGACGAGATCGCAATCGGCCCGCTCGTCGTGGAGCTGGTTGACCCGCATCGGCCCGCCCCAGGCGACATCGACCGTGCCGTCGAAGAGGGCGTTCGGCGCCTGCCCCGGGCTCGGCGCGCTGACGAAGCGCACCTCGACCCCCTCCTTCTCATAGGCCCCAAGCGCCAGCGCCGCGTAATACGGGGCATAGAACAGCCCGCGCAGCGGTTCCTGGAGGATGATCGCCATCGCCGTCACCCTGCCTGGAGGATCGCGGCGGCAGCGTCGGCGAAGACCTGAGCACCGAGCACGATATCCTCCTCGCGTGTGTCTTCCGCCCAGTGGTGGCTGATGCCCTTGAGGCTCGGGACGAACATCATCGCCGAGCGCATGCGGCGCGACAGGATCTGCGCGTCGTGGCCGGCGCCGCTCGGCAGGCGCAGATGGCCGCCCGGCGCGTGGCGCTCGGCCGCCGCCTCGATCAGCGATTGAAAGCCGGGATCCATCGCCGCCGGGGCGCTTTTCGACATCGGCGCGATCGCACATCGGCACGGGCCGGCATGGTCGGCCTCGGCGACAAGCTCGTGCAATGTCCGCTCGAACAGCGCGAGGACAGAAGTGTCGGTATCGCGGAACTGGACCTGCATCTCGGCGCGGCCGGGCACGATGCTCGGCGCGTTCG
>JBGPTQ010000541.1:0-2122 GCA_041490725.1 Allostellaceae bacterium
CCGGCGCGCGCCGCCGCGGCGAGCCGGCGCAATTCGGCCGCACTCTGCCACAAATCGAGCGCCTCGGCATGATGCACGACCGGCGCCAAGAGGCCGCCCTCGGTCTGGGTCGCGACGCCGATATTGACGGCCCGATGGCGATGCAGCATTCCGGCCTCGTCGTCATAGCGGGCGTTGACCTGCGGGTGCTCGGCGACCGCGTTGACGATCGCGCGCATCAGGAACGGCAAGAGGGTCAGGTGCTCGCGGGTCGCATAAGCGGCGTTGAGCTGCTCGCGCAATTCCTCGAGCGCGGTGACGTCGATCTCCTCGACATAGGAGAAACGCGGGATATGCCGTGTCGACAGCTGCAGATGCTCGGCGATCGCGCGGCGCAGCCCGATGATCGGCACCTCCTCGACCCCGTCGCGGCGTTGCAGCGCCGCTGCGGTGGTGGGCGCGGCGGGCGCGGCCACGTAGGCGTCGAGGTCCTGCCGGGTGATGCGGCCGCCGGGCCCGGTGCCGGGCACGAATTGCAGCGCGATCCCGAGATCCCAGGCATGCCGCCGCACCGCAGGTGAGGCGAGCGGCTTTTCGCCGGCGCGGCGGGCGATGGCCGGCGGGCGAACACCCTCACCCGCAGCCCCCACCCTTCCCTCCCCCGCTTGCGGGGGAGGGTTAAGCGCCGGCGGTGCCGCTTCAACCCTCTCTCGCACCGCGGGAGAGGGGGGACCGGCCGCACTGGCGGCCGGTGGGTGAGGGCTCGCCGCCGCGACATTCCCTTCGCCCGCCACCTCGAGAACCACCAGCTCCGAGCCGACCGGCCGCTTCTCGCCGACCTTGCCATTGATCGCGACGACCGTGCCGGCGACCGGCGCCGGCAGCTCGACCGTCGCCTTGTCGGTCATGATGTCGACGAGCGGGTCCTCCTCGCGGATCGCCTGGCCGGGCGAGACATGCCAGGCGACGATCTCCGCTTCGGTCGTGCCCTCGCCGATATCGGGCAGTTTGACGACGTAGCGACCCATCTCAGCCTTGAAGATGCCCGGGGCGGACGCTGTGCCGGAACCCGAAATAGGCGAGCGCGCCGGTGACGACGAGCGCCAGCCAACTCGCCCAAAGCGGAATATCCAGGCCGCCGATCCGCGCCGGCCAGCCAAAGATTATCCGCAGCAGATGGAGCGCCGCGATAACCAGAAACAGCACTGCCGTGACGGTGTTGTAGGCCTTCTGCTCCATCGGTTTCAGCCCTCCAGGGCGCGGCGCAGCCCGTCGGCGACGCGCGTTGGCCCCGGGAAATAGGCCCATTCGAGCGCATGCGGATAGGGCGTGTCCCAGCCGGTGACGCGCACGATCGGGGCTTCGAGGTGATAGAAGCAATGCTCCTGGACGAGCGCGGCCAGCTCGGCGCCGAACCCGCAGGTGCGGGTCGCCTCATGCGCGATCACGCACCGCCCGGTCTTCTTCACCGATTGGACGATCGTGTCGATGTCGAGCGGCAAGAGAGTGCGCAGGTCGATGATCTCGGCGTCGATCCCCGCCTCCTCGGCCGCGGCGAGCGCGACATGCACCATCGTGCCGTAAACCAGCACCGTGACCGCCCTGCCCTCGCGCACCATCGCGGCCTTGCCGAGCGGCACGGTGTAATGGCCCTCGGGAACCTCGCTTTGCGGATGGTTTGTCCAGGGCACGGCCGGCCGGTCGGGATGGCCGTCGAACGGGCCGTTATAAAGCCGCTTTGGCTCGAAAAACACGACCGGGTCGTCGTCCTCGATCGCGCTGATCAAGAGGCCCTTGGCGTCGTACGGATTGGACGGGATGACCGTCTTCAGCCCGCAGACATGGGTGAAGATCGCCTCGACGCTCTGGCTGTGCGTCTGGCCGCCGAAAATCCCGCCGCCGCAGGGCGCCCGCACCGTGATCGGCGCCCAGAACTCGCCGCCCGAGCGATAGCGCAGCCGCGCCGCCGCCGAGATCAGCTGGTCGGTCGCGGGAAAGATGTAGTCGGCGAACTGGATCTCGACGATCGGACGCAACCCATAGGCGCCCATCCCGACCGCCACCGCGAGCATGCCGCCCTCGGCGATCGGCGCGTCGAACACCCGCTGGTCGCCGTGCTTTTTCTGCAAGCCGTCGGTCACCC
>JBGPTQ010000542.1:0-2122 GCA_041490725.1 Allostellaceae bacterium
GAGCGTTATACCCATTACTACCGCGAGGAATTCCCGCCGCGGTTCCAGGGCATGATGGACACGCGGCGCTGGGGTCCCGGCGAGCGGCTCGTTTTCGAGCCCTACACCAAGGCCACCTTCGACCAGTCGCGCGAATGGATCGCCGCGCACGGCATCTTCGCACCCGGCGAGATGGGATCCGGGGTCTACGAAGAGGCTGTGCTGTCAATCCCCGGCTGAGGGCGCCGCCGGTGGCCGGCGCTGGGTAGTGCTCGGTTTTGAAACCGAGCACTACCCGGCGCTGCGCTCGCTTCCTCTCACTGCGCCGCCCTGCTCACCCTTCTCCGCCGCAGCGCCGTCGCCAGGCGCGCGCCACGGCGGCGATCACCTTGAGCGAGGCATCCGCACCGTCGGCTTCGCCCTTTTCGAAATCGCCGGCATCGACCGCCATCCGGTTGGTGACATGGGCGAGGCAGAGGACCGGCTTCTGGCGCGCGCGGGCAAAGGCATAGAGCGCGGCGGCTTCCATCTCGACCGCGAGGATGTTGCGGGCGTGGGCTCGCGCGATTGCCGCGGCGGTTTCCCGGAACGGCGCATCGGTGGTCCAGCTCGCGCCCTGATAGACCGGGAGCCCAACCTCGCCGAGCGCGCGCATCGCCTCGGCGACGAGCGCGCCATCGGCCTCGGCGAATTCGCCCGGCGGCAGGTAATGATAGCTGGTGCCTTCATCGCGAAGCGCGCGGTCGATCACGACGAAATAGGGCGGCGCCCCGTTATGCCCCAGGGGCGCCGCGATCTGACCGGCCGAACTCATGCTGATCAGGAAGCGGCAGCCGGCAACGAACAGCTCCTCGGCGAGCAGCACGGCAAAGGGGGCGCCGACCGCACAGCCGATGATGCCGAAGCGCATTCCGTTGTCGTCGAACTCGTGAAGCTCGGTGTGGTAGCAGGCCCATCCGGGCGATGGCGCCGCCCGTCCCGCGCGGCGCAATGCCCGCAGGATGTCGCCATCGGGGTCGAGCAGGCAGATTTCCGGCGTTTCTGCCTGCGGCAGGCCCTTTTGACGCCGCGCCTCGCGCAGCAGATTGGCCGGCTCGAACACCGAGGCTGCCGCATATTCCTTGCCGGCGAGGATCGGCGGCGTCGATTTGTTGCCCATGGCGATGTTGTCGAGCACGCTTCGCGATCTCGTCAAGCCGCATGATCCGATCGAGATTGCTGCGCGCCGCTCGCAGTGACGGCAAAAAGTGTCATTGCGAGGAGCGTAGCGACGACGCAATCTCGATCGGGCAGGCGCCTTCTGTAAGGCGGCTCGGGCAACGTAGAGGCACAACTATGATCGGCTGGAGAGCGAGGCTCGGTTTTCTGCTGCCGCCGGGCAATCCAACGGTCGAAGCGGAGATGATGGCGCTCGCGCCCGCCGGGGTCTCGCTGCATTTCCACCGCCTGGCGGTGGGCGGCGGAGTGCCCGGTGCGCTCGACAATCAAGACGAGCGCACCCGCACGATGGTCGACAGCCTTGACGCCAGCGTCGAACTGCTGGCGATGGTCAAGCCCGACATCATCGTCGTGGCGCATACCGCGACGAGCTACCATCTCGGGCGCGAGCGCGAAGCCGAGCTGCTCGCCCGGCTGACCGCCTCGACCGGCATTCGCGTGGTCACCGCCTTCGGGTCGGTGGTCGCCGCGCTCGAACGGCTCGGCGTGCGGCGGGTCGCCCTCGGCGCGCCCTATTCGGCCGAAACGACGGCGCAGGGCCACGCGCATCTCGAAGCGCACGGCTTCGCGGTGGTGAAATCGGACAATTTGAAGGGCGTCACCAACATCTATGACGAGACCGCCGAGCGCGCCTATGGCTTGGCGCGCAGCGTCGATAGGCAAGAGGCCGAGGCGGTATTCTTGAGCGGCACCGGCATGCCGACCCTGCCGGTCCTCGATCTGCTCGAGCAGGATTTGCGAAAGCCGGTGATTTCGAGCGCCTCGGCAATGATGTGGCATGCCTTGCGCTCGTGCGGCGTGGGTCAGCCGATCCTCGGCTACGGCCGCTTGCTGACGCTGGAGTGAGCGATGGACACTCAAGCGCCCGCCAAGGCCTCGTCGAGGTCGCGGATCAGGTCTTCGGCGCTCTCGAGCCCCACTGACA
>JBGPTQ010000543.1:0-2116 GCA_041490725.1 Allostellaceae bacterium
CAAGCTGTTGGTCAGGTAAGCCAAACGAACTCCCTCTCCGCCCCCGGGGGCGGAGAGGGCCGGGGTGAGGTGGGGGACTCCAGGAGCGGTGGCCGACGCCCACCTCACCCTCCCGTCGCTCCGCGACGGACCCCTCCCTCTCCCCCCCTGAAGGGCGGAGAGGGCAAAAACTAAACCGCCAGCACCCTGACACCCGATGGCGCGCCAGAAGGCGCGTCGAGCGTGCTGCTGATCTCCTCGATTGAGCGATCTGCCAGGCTGGCGGGCCCCGGCTGTCACACCGTGGTCGGATCCTGCGCTTCCTGGTGCCAGACCAAGAGATGCCGGCGCAGCACCGTCATGCCCTTGACCAGGCACAGCCCGGCGAGCGCGATCTCGACGATGCCGGCGAAGACGCCGGGTGAATCGGCGAAGCGCGAGGCGGCGATCATCGCACCGCCGAGGCCCTCTCCGCCCATCAGCATCTCGGTGACGATCATCACGATCATCGAGATCGGCAATGCCACCTGGAGCCCGGTGAGGATCTGCGGCAATGCCGCGGGCAGGATGATCTCGCGCAGCAATTGCCGCTCGCTGGCGCCGAGGCTGCGCGCCGACCATAGGAGATGACGGTCGACGCCTTCGGCCGCCGCCATCGTCGCCGTGATCACCGGGAAGATCGCGTTGAACACCGCCATCGAGATCTTCGAAACGTCGTAGAGGCCGAGCCACAGCATGAAGATCGGCAGAAAGGCAATCTTCGGCATCGGGAACCCGACCGAGACGATCGGATCGAAGAACCAGCGGACCCAAGGCCGGCGCGACATCAGAATGCCGAGCACCACGCCGGCCACCCCGGCGATGGCGAAGCCGGTCAGCGCGCGGTAGAGCGTCAGCCCGAGATTGACCGCCAGCTCGCCGCTCATGGCGTCCTCACCGACCCGGGCGAGCACCACGGAAAGCGGCGGCAACAGGAACGTGGTGACGATCCCGCTGCGCGCGGCGGCCTCCCAGGCCACCACCAGCGCGAGCAGCGAGGCGACCGCCCCGGCGCGGCGCGCGAGCCCGGCGAGCGCGACCTCGATCCGGAACCCGGGCGCCGCCGGCCGCCCCCTCCCTAACCCTCCCCTCCCCGGGCTTGACCCGGGGATCGCGGGGGAGGGAAGGGTGGGGGCCGATAGCGGGGTGTCGAGCTCGCTCATTCGCGCCACGCCAGCACGCGCCGCACCAGCATCAGATAGAGCCGGTCGGCGGCAAAGCCCAACAGCGCCACGGTCAACACCACCGCGAACATCGCATCATAGGCGCCGCCATCGCCGAGCCAGCCGATCATGTAGCCCAAGCCCTGGCGCGCGACGATCAGTTCCGAAGCAACCAGCAGCACGAAAGAGAGCGCCAGGGCGGTGCGGATGCCGCTCAACAGCTCGGGCAGCGCGCTCGGCAGCACCACCTCCCACAAGACGCGCCAGCGGCTGGCTCCCAGGCTCCGCGCCGACCAGATCAGGACCTGCTCGGTGCCGCGGGCGCCGTTGAACGCGGAGAGCGTCACCGGCAACAGGCAGCCGACAAAGATCAACACGACTTTGGACGCGTCGCCAAAGCCGAGCCACAGCACCATCACCGGGATCAGCGCCGATTTCGGCATCGGATAAAAGAACTGCACGATCGGATTGACGGCGATCCGGATCGGCTGGTACCAGGCCATCAGGATGCCAACGAGGCTGCCGCAGCCGACCGCCAGGGCGAGGCCGGCCGCGCCGCGCGACATCGAGGCGACGCCGTTCGTCCACAGATCGCCGCCGACCGCAAGATCCCACCAGGCGCTCGCGACGGTATCGAGCGGCGGCAGCGCGCCGGCCGGGACGAGACCTCCCCGGGTCGCCGCCTCCCATGCCATCGCCAGCAGCAAGAGCGGGACGTAGCGCGGCAGGATTGTGGCGATGCTGCTAGCCATGCCGGTCATGCCGCCCCGCTGCGTTGCGCCTGGATCGCCTCGGCGCGCACCAGCTTCCAGACGTGATCGACGATTTCGACGAATTGCGGGGTGCGCATGAGGTCGGGGTCGTCCTTGTCGAAGCGTGCGTCGACGATCTCCTTGATATGCCCCGGCCGGGCCGACATTACGGCGACGCGCTCG
>JBGPTQ010000544.1:0-2106 GCA_041490725.1 Allostellaceae bacterium
CAGCTGCCGGCATCCCAATTGTCGGCACGGCGCTCGCCGGTGGTGTAGATGACCGGGAGGCCTTTGGTCCGCGCCGCCAGGATCAGCCGCTTGATGTAGCCGAGCGCCACCCAGGCATCCTGCCCGCATGAGGTGCGCCAGCGCTTGATCGCCTCGAGAATGGGCTCCGGCCGCTCACCGCAGAATGCCCAATTGACGTCGATCACCAGCAAGGCCGGCCGCTTGCCGAACCCGGCCCGGGCGCCGAACCCGCCGGCGGCGAATACCGCCTTGTCGCGCTCGGTCAAAAACTTGTTCCAGATCGGCTCGCTCATGGGGGGTCGCTCCTGTTTGCAGCCCTGCATCGATCATATCACTCGAGCCGGGCGCCGTAGCGGTGCACGGGGTAGGGCATGCGCGCCAGACCCGGGCAATGGCTGCCGACCACCGGCTCGAGCGCCTCGTAGAGGCGGCGGTTGTCGGCATTGACGGCGGCGAGGCGGTCGCATGCCGCCGCGGCGCGGTCGCGCAGATGCGCGAGATCGACGGTCAGGACCTGATGGTTTTCGACCACCATCCGGCCGCCGATCATGACGCTCTCAACCGCGGTGCCGTCCTCGCAATGGACGAGCTGGTTGACCGGGTTGTTGAACGGCAGCCAGTTCGGGTGATCGAGGTCGAGCAGCACCAGATCGGCCTTGTAGCCGGGCGCGATCTTACCGATGCGGTCGCCGAGGCCGAGGACGCGGGCGCTGCCCTCGGTCGCCGCCAGGGCCGCCTCGCGGGTCGTCAGCCAGCGCTGCCAGTCCGGCCCCTGCACCTTCGAGACGAAGGAGGCGAGCCGCATCGCCTCGTACATGTTCTGGTTGTCGGAGCAGGACGCGCCGTCGGTGCCGATCCCGAGATTGACGCGCCGGTCGAGCATCGCGCGCGTATCGGCGAGGCCCGACCCGAGGCGCATGTTGCTGCCCGGGTTGTGCGCCACCGAGGCGCCGTGATCGCCGAGCCGGGCCATGTCGTCATCGTCGAGCCAGACGCCGTGCGCGACGGTGAAATGCGGCCCCAATACGCCGAGCCGATCGAGATGTGCGGTCTGGGTCTGGCCGTAAAGCCGCATGCCGGTCACCGCCTGCACCTTCGACTCGGCGACATGGCTGTGCAGCCCGACATCGAATTCGCGGGCCAGCTCGGCGCAGCCCAATATGAACGCGTCCGAGCAATGGTGCGGGATCGTCGGCGCCACGGCGGGCCGGACGTGCTCGCGGTCGAACGACCAGTCGCGCAATATGGCGCGGATCGCCGCCAAGGTCGCCTCGCCCGGCGCCAGCCGCAAACCCGCGACCCGCTCGCGCAATGCCGATGGTAGCGCGTCGGCGAGGCCCGGGATCGCCTCGTAAAAGCTGCGGTCGGCGACCATCGGCGCGATCACCGCGCGCATGCCCACTTCGGCATAGGCCGAAGCGACCAGCGCCATCCCGTCAGGGCTCGGCACCGGCCATTCGAAGAACAGATCGTAGCAGGCGGTGCAGCCCTTCAGCACCATCTCGACCGCGCCGAGTTGCGCGGACAGGTGGATGTCCTCGGCGCCGCGATTGCCGCCGACCCACGGCGCCGCGGTCAGCAATAATTCGAGCGTCCAGCGGTCGCCCATCCCCTTGGCGAGGTTGCCGTGCGAGTGGGTATGTGCGTTGACGAGGCCGGGATGAATGAGGCGGCGCACGGCGGAGATTTCGCGAGCATCCGCGGGCGCGGCGCAGCCGGGGGGCCCAAGCTCGCGGATCGTGTCGTCCTCGATCAGGATATCCGCCGGGTCGGCGGTTCCGGCACGAATGTCGAGGACCAACCCGCCGCGCAGGGTCGTGTAGGCCATCGGCGGCTCCTCCCTTGACGCAAGTTTATTCGATGACCTCGTCGACACGAGCGAGAAATGCCGGCGGAATTGTGAGGCCGAGCGCCTTGGCGGTCTTCATGTTGATGACCAGCTCGAACCGCGTCGGTTGCTCGACCGGCAGGTCGGCCGGCTTGGCACCCTTCAGGATCTTGTCGACGAAAGCCGCAGCCCTCCGGTAAGGGTCGGATCCCCAGGAATAACTCATCAGCCCGCCTTCTTCGACGAATCCGCGACTG
>JBGPTQ010000545.1:0-2105 GCA_041490725.1 Allostellaceae bacterium
CGCGGCATCGCGCAGCGCGACCGTGCCGAGCACGACCCGCTCGATGCCAAGCGCCAGCCAGTAATCGATCGCCGCGCGGTCGCGGATGCCGCCGCCGAGCTGGATCTTGAGGTCGACTTCCCGGCGGATCGCCCGCACCGCTTGGCCATTGACCGACCGGCCGGCAAAAGCGCCGTCGAGATCGACGACATGCAGCCAGGTGAAGCCCATTTCCGCGAAATGGCGGGCCTGCGCCGCCGGGTCGTCGTTGAACACGGTGGCGCTCGCCATCTCGCCGCGAATGAGACGGACGCAGGCGCCGGCTTTCAAGTCGATGGCCGGAAACAGGATCATTCGGGGATCACTGGGGCGCCTGGTCGATGCGCTTGTAATAATAATACCCGGGGACGATGCGCCCCTCGACCTGGGCATAGCACGGGTGGATGCCCCAGCGCTGGTAGCCGAGGCGTTCGTAGAGCCCGATCGCGGCGCGCTGGGTATCGCGCAGATCGAGGTTGAGCACGGCGAGCCCGAGCTCGCGGGCGAGCCGTTCGAGCTCGCTGACAACGCCAAGGCCGATGCCGCGGCCGCGCGCCCAGGGCGCGACAAAGGCGGCGCTGACGGTCCCGGCGAAAGCCTGCGCCTCGTTGTTGCGCGGCGCGCGCGACAGCTGCACTGAGCCGGCGATGACCCCGTCGAGCCGGCCGACGACGAGGTGGCGCTCGGGCACCAGCAGCACGCCCTTCCAATAGTTCTCCAGCACCTGGCGCGGCGGCGCCTTGAGCCAGCCGAAGCCGCCGCCTTCCACTATCGCGCGCTCGGTCGCCTCGCACAGATCGTCGAGATCGGTGCCGGAATACTGGGTCAGGCGCTCGACCGCGACCCGCCCGGCCGATCCCGGTTCGGTCATGGCCGCCACCGCAGGAAGTTGGCGATCAGCCGCAGCCCAGCCATCTGGCTTTTTTCCGGATGAAATTGGGTGCCGATCAGATTGTCACGGCCGATCGCCGCGGCAAGCGGGCCGCCATAATCGGTTTCGGCGATCAGATCGGCCGAATCGGCTGGCCGGAAATGGTAGCTGTGCACGAAATAGGCATGGGTCCCGGCGGGCAGCCCGGCCAGCACCGGATGCGCGGCGCGCGGCATCAGCTCGTTCCAGCCCATATGCGGGATCTTGAGCGAGGGATCGGTGCGCTCGATCGCCACCACCTCGCCGGGGATCCAGCCGAGCCCGTCGACCGTCTCGAACTCACGGCCGCAAGAGGCCATCAGCTGCATGCCGACGCAGATGCCGAGAAAGGGCCGGCCGCGCCCCGTCACCGCTTCGCTGAGTGCGGCTTCCAGGCCCGGCACCGCGGCGAGGCCGCGCCGGCAAGCGGCGAAGGCGCCGACCCCGGGCAGCACGATCCGCTCGGCCAGGGCGACCTCCTCCGGCCGGCTGGTCACCAGGATGATTTCGCCCGAGCCACACTCGGCGGCGGCGCGCTCGAACGCCTTCGCCGCCGAGCGCAAATTGCCCGAGCCGTAATCGATGATCGCGGTCGTCATGCGCGCCAAGCTTTTAACTCAGAGTGCCGCCGAGGGTGCCCTTGGTCGAGGGGATCGCGCCGGCGCGGCGCGGGTCGATCTCGATCGCCTGCCGCAAGGCGCGTGCCAGACCCTTGAAGCAGGATTCGACGATATGGTGATTGTTCTCGCCGTAGACATTCTCGACGTGCAGGGTCACGCCGGCCGATTGGGCAAAGGCCTGGAACCACTCCTTGAACAATTCGGTGTCCATCTCGCCGAGCTTCGGCCGCGAGAAGGCGACCTTCCACACGAGGTGGGGGCGGTTCGAGGCGTCGAGGCTCACCCGGGTCAGGGTCTCGTCGAAGGGGATCACGGCATGCCCATAGCGCTGGATCCCGCCGCGATCCCCGAGCGCCTTCGACACCGCTTCGCCGACGACATAGCCGGTGTCCTCGGTGGTGTGGTGAAAATCAATGTGCAGATCGCCCTTGGCGTGCAGTGTGATGTCGATGAGGCTGTGCCTGGCCAGCTGCTCCAGCATGTGGTCGAGAAAGCCGATGCCGGTCGCGATCTCGGAGGCGCCGCTGCCGTCGAGATCGACCCGGCCCTTGATCTGC
>JBGPTQ010000546.1:0-2088 GCA_041490725.1 Allostellaceae bacterium
ACCTCGCTCGGCATTCTCTCGGGCTATCTCGGCGGCTGGGTCGACCAGGTCATCATGCGGGTCACCGACACCTGGCTCGCCCTGCCGGCGCTGACCTTCGCGATTTTCCTCGCGGCGATCGTCGGCCCCAGCATGTGGAACATCGTCATCATCCTCGGGATCACCTATTGGACCCGCTACGCGCGGGTGATCCGCGGCGAAGTACTGTCGCTGAAGGAGCGCGAGTTCGTCCGCCTCGCGATCGTCGCCGGCTGTTCCAAATTGACCATCATGCGGCGCCACATCCTGCCCAACATCGTCAACTCCGCGGTGGTGCTCGGCACGCTGATGCTGGGCGTGGTGATCATCACCGAGGCGACGCTGTCGTTCCTCGGGGTCGGGGTACCGCCGCCCGAGCCGGCCTGGGGGCTGATGCTGTCGGACGGCAAGCAGGGCCTGATGGTCGGCTATTGGTGGCTGACGGTATTCCCGGGCGGCTGCATCGTCTTGATGGTGCTGTCGGCGAACATCCTGGGCGATTGGCTCCGGGTCAAGCTCGACCCGCAGCTGCGGCAGCTCTGATGAGCTCAGCGCCGCTCCTCGAACTCGACAACCTCTCGTGCCATTACGTCTCGGCGCAGGGCACGCGGACCGTCCGCGCGGTCGACGAGGTGTCGCTGCGCCTCAATGCCGGCGAGACCCTCGGCATCGTCGGCGAATCCGGGTCGGGCAAGAGCACGCTCGCTCTCACCATCATGCGTGTCCTGCCGCCCGCCGCGCGCATCGTCGGCGGCCGGATGCTGTTCGAGGGCGAGGATCTCGTGCAGAAGTCCGAAGCTGAGATGCAGCACATCCGCGGCAAGCGGATCGCGATGATCCTGCAGGACCCGATGGTCTCGCTGAACCCGCTGTTCACGATCGGCAACCAGGTGGCCGAGCCGATCCGGGTGCATGAGGGAGCGCGCCGGGCGACTGCCTGGAGCCGGGCCTGCGACCTCTTAAGGGCGGTGCGGATCCCGGCGCCGGAAACCCGTCTCACGCAATACCCGCACGAGATGTCGGGCGGCATGCGCCAGCGCATCGTCGGGGCCATCGGCATTGCCTGCGAGCCGCGCCTGTTGATCGCCGACGAGCCCACCACCAGCCTCGACCTGACGATCCAGGCCCAGTATCTGAAGCTGTTGCGCGACCTGCAGCAGGCGCACGGTCTCGCCCTCATTTTCATCACCCACAATCTCGGCATCGTCGCCAAGATGTGCGACCAGCTCGCCGTCATGTATGCCGGGCGGGTGGTCGAGTCGGGACCGGTTTCGCGCGTCTTCAATGCGCCTGCCCACCCCTATACAAGAGCGCTGCTCAACTCGATCCCGCGCATGGGCGACCCCGATCAGCGCCTGACCGCGATCGACGGGCAGCCGCCCGACCTCTCGGCGCTGCCGCCGGGCTGCTCGTTCGCCCCGCGCTGCCCGCAGGCGGTCCCGCGCTGTCGCGATGCGGCGCCGCCGTCCTTCGCGCCGGAGGAGGGCCGGATCGCGCGGTGCTGGCTCGCCGAACCTGTCGCCGTGGGCGCCGATTGGCGCGTTGCGAGTGGGGCCGTGTGATGGTCGTCCTCGAAGCGGCCGGGCTAGCCAAGCACTTCCCCGCCCGGCGCGGCCTCTTTGGCGGCGATCGTGGAACCGTGCGCGCCGTCGACGGGATCTCGTTCACGATAGAACAGGGGCAAACCCTCGGGATCGTCGGCGAATCGGGCTGCGGCAAGACCACCACGGCAAAGCTCGTCCTCGGGCTGGAGGTGCCAACCGGCGGCATCATGCGCTTCGAGGGCGCGGATCTGCAGGGGCTCGATGCCGCAGGCTACCGGCATTACCGCAAATCGGTCCAGGCGGTCTTCCAGGATCCTTACGCCTCGCTCAATCCGCGCATGCGCATCAGCGACATCATCGCCGAGCCGCTGGTCACCAACGAACGGCTTCGGGCCGCCGAAGTGCGCGACCGAGTGTTGGAGCTGCTCGATCTGGTCGGGCTGCCAGCGCGCGCGGCAGACCTCTTCCCACACGAATTCTCGGGCGGGCAGCGCCAGCGCATCGCGATCGCCCGGGCGCTCGCGCT
>JBGPTQ010000547.1:0-2084 GCA_041490725.1 Allostellaceae bacterium
CCTTGATGCGGAGCTTCTGGCGTTTCAGATCGGTGATCGCGTCGTGGTTCGGAAGGGGGCGATGGACCTCCTCATCGATGGCGCGTTCGAGCGATGCGTGCTTCTCTCTGAGCGCCTCGATGCGATCTTGCACCGACATGCCGTGGTCCTCCTGCTAGACGATAACAGCGGCCGATGGTAACCCCGGAACGGCTCGCGGGCCAGGGCGTGCATCGCTCTATTCGGAATAGGTCGCGCCATGCCGGTTTGCGGGGACCGACATCACCGCGGTGATCAGGGGAGGGGCCGAGATGCGCGATAATCCGAGCCAGCCGCGCCTCGTCGTCGGCATCAGCGGGGCCTCGGGGGCGATCTACGGCGCGCGCCTCCTGGAGTTGCTGCGACCGCTGCCGGTCGAGACCCATCTCGTGATGAGCCGATCGGCCGAGGTGACGCTCGCCCTCGAAACCGATTTGACGCCCGCCGATCTGCGTGCCCGCGCCGATGTCGTGCATAGGATCGGTGATCTGGCGGCGCCGATCTCCTCGGGATCGTTCGCGACGATCGGCATGATCGTGGCGCCGTGCTCGGTGCGCAGCATGGCCGAAATCGCCACCGGAGCGACCACGACGCTCTTGACGCGCGCCGCCGATGTCGCCTTGAAGGAGCGCCGCCGCCTCGTGCTGCTGGTGCGGGAAACCCCGCTCCACACCGGCCATTTGCGGACGATGACGGCGCTGTCGGAATTGGGCGCGGTGATCGCCCCGCCGGTCCCGGCCTTCTACGCCAAGCCGCAGAGCTTAGAGGAGATGATCGACCAGACCCTGGGACGCGTGCTCGACCTGTTCGGGCTCGACACCGGAATCGTGCGGCGCTGGGGCGAGCCGGCGGCGGCCGGCGCGCCGCAGCTACGAACAAAGCCGGCGCGCGCGAAACCGCGCCGCGGTCAGTGATCACGTGCGGCTGATCAGCGCCGCGAGCGCCTGGCACACCACGCGGGCCTCGGCCGAGCAGGCATCGCCGCCGAGAGTGAGGGCGAGATTGGCCTGCGCCGCGGCGAAGCGGTCGCCTTCCGGCTCCGCGCCAGACGCGCTGGAGAACTGTGCCGCCAGCCGGTACTGCGCCCGCCTTTCGGCGGCCAACTCCACCCCGGCGATGCGTCGGCGCAGCGCCACAAGATCGCGGTCGGCAGCGGCTTTGAGCTGTCGGCGCAGCTGGCGCAATGGCGCGACCGCCGCGGTGGTGAAGGGCGCGATGGCGGCCGCGGCGCCAGCAAGCTCGGCCGCAGCAAGCCGGCGACCCCGGCTCGCCCCGAGCCACAGGCTGAACAGGATCAAATTGACGTCGCGCGCCGCGCGGTCCTGGATCGCGATCAGTGCGTCGGCAACCCCGGGCCGGGCATAGAGGGCGAGCGAGAACCGCCACAAGGCCTCGCCGGCCGCTTCCTCTTCACCGCCCGAATGCCGCATTATCGCCGCCCGATGAAACCAGCGCGATTTGTGCTATATGGGAAACAACGGCGTCGGTGCGGGTGCCGCCGCCTTCATCACGCGCGAACAACCCGCCCTGGCGATGGATCTCAACGTCGAAGCCCTGAAGGCCAAGCTTGCGGCTCTGAAGACCGAGCACCGCGACCTCGACGACGTGATTGCACGCATTGCCGAGCGCCGGCCGTTCGATCAGCTGCAACTCCAGCGGCTCAAGAAGCGCAAGCTGATGCTCAAAGACCAGATCTCGAAAATCGAGAGCGAGCTCTTACCCGACATCATCGCGTGATCCGCCGCTATCGCCAATCAGGATCCGGGGTGCAGGGTGGTGCGCTTTTGCTGATACATGGCGCGATCGGCGGCTTCGATCGCATGCTGGGGATCGTCGGTCCCCGAGAACGCATGGACGCCGTAGGCGGCCGATACGGCAATGATGAGATCATCCCACCGCAGTGGCGTTTCAGCGATTGCCGCGGCCAGCGCGGCGGCCTTGCTGTGAGCCTGCCCCTCGTCGGTCTGCGCGAGGATCACGCCGAATTCATCGCCGCCAAGGCGCCCGACGATGTCGCTCGACCGGATATTGTCGCGCAGCACCGTGGCAATGTGGCGCAGCGCCGC
>JBGPTQ010000548.1:0-2081 GCA_041490725.1 Allostellaceae bacterium
CGAATGTCATGGACGAGAACCAGACCAATGAGGAGCTGGTCGCCAAACTCGCCCGGCTGCCGCTGATGTTCGAGCCGGGCACCACCTGGGAATACAGCATGTCGACCGATGTGCTGGGGCGCATCATCGAGGTGGTTTCCGGCAAATCGCTCGCCGACTTTGTCGCCGAGCGCATCACCGGCCCGCTCGGCATGGAAGATACCGGTTTTGCCGCAGCCGGCGAGCGCGCAGCGCGGCTCGCCGAGATGCAAGCCGACCCGGCGACCGGCAAGCGCCCGCCGATGCCCTATTCCGAGGCCGCCCGCGAGCGAAGCTGGCACTCCGGCGGCGGCGGCATGGTGTCGACCGCGGCCGATTACCTGCGCTTTTGCCAGATGCTGCTGAACGGCGGCGAGCTTGACGCGGTGCGGCTCCTGTCGCCGAAGACGGTCGCGCACATGACATCCGACCATCTGCCGCCCGATGTCGCCTATGGTCCTTCGGCCCGCGACCTCATAGGAACCGGGGCGCCGCTACCCGAACTGGGGCAAGGCTTCGGCCTCGGCTTTGCGGTGCGCAAGGCGGTGGGCATGTCGCCGCTCCCCGGCTCGGTTGGCGACTATTTCTGGGGCGGCCTCTACGGCACCGCGTTCTGGGTTGATCCGGCCGAGCAGATGATCGTCGTCCTGATGCTGCAGGCGCCCGAGCAGCGCACCTATTACCGACAGCTGATCCGCCACCTCGTCTACGCCACCCTCACCCGCACCCGCGGCCGGGGATATCGGTGAATCAGGCAGCCTGTTACGGCCGATAGTGGCGCGCTATCAGCTCGATCGTCGCCAACATGATCGACACGGTGATCGACACGCGATTGAACCCGGCGCTGCGCTCGCTCCCTCTCACCCTGCCCCGCCCCAGCGTCGTCGCCAGGCGCGCGCCACCGCGGCGATCACCCTGAGCGAGGCATGCGCGCCGTCGGCTTCGCCTTTTTCGAAATCGCCGGCATCGACCGCCATCCGGTTGGTGACGTGGGCGAGGCAGAGGACCGGGTGCCCGCGCGCCCGGGCAAAGGCGTAGAGCGCCGCCGCTTCCATCTCGACCGCAAGGATGTTGCGGGCGCGGGCCCGCTCGATCGCCCCGGCGGTTTCGCGGAACGGCGCATCGGTGGTCCAGGCCGCGCCCTGATAGACCGGCAGCGCGACCTCGCGCAGCGCGCGCATCGCCTCGCCGACGAGCGCGCCATCGGCCTCGGCGAAATCGCCCGGCGGCAGGTAATGATAGCTGGTGCCTTCATCGCGCAACGCGCGGTCGATCACGACGAAATAGGGTGGCGCCCCGTTATGCTCCAGGGGCGGCACGATCTGGCCGGCCGAACTCATGCTGATCAGGAAGCGGCAGCTGGAAACAAACAGTTCCTCGGCGAGCAGCACGGCAAACGGGGCGCCGACCGCGCAGCCGATGATGCCGAACCGCATGCCGCCGTTGTCAAATTCATAAAGCTCGGTGTGATAGCAGGCCCAGCCCGGCGACGGCGTTGCCCGTCCGGCGCGGCGCAACGCCCGCAGGATGTCGCCGTCGGGGTCGAGGAGGCATATTTCCGGCGTTTCCGCCTGCGGCAGGTTCTTCTGACGCCGCGCCTCGCGCAGCAGGTTGGCCGGCTCGAACACCGAGGCGGCCGCATATTCCTTGCCGGCGAGGATCGGCGGCGTCGATTTGTTGCCCATCGCGGTGTTGTCGGCCACCCGTCGCGACACCGTCAAGCCGCGCATTCCATTCATTCTTAGCGACACATGTTGCGGGTCTGCACGGGCGCCCCGCGTCCTTCGAGACGCGCCCTTCGGTCGCTCCTCAGGATCCCGCCGCCCGCATTACGCAAACCGATGAATTATCCGGGTTAACCGTCACCTCCGCGAAAGCGGGGGTCCAGGGGAGGCGGTTAAAACCCTTGGGCCCCCGGATTCCCGCTTTCGCGGGAATGACGCGCAAGCCATTGATCTTTCGACAAGAGTAGGCTTGGAGCAAATTCCGGTCATTTCGGCTCGCGCGGATCAACCTGATCGAAATCCGCTCGGATCAGCCGCTCTCAGCGCCTCGCGCCGGGC
>JBGPTQ010000549.1:0-2073 GCA_041490725.1 Allostellaceae bacterium
CCGCCTATTTGCTGGTATTGATCACCCGCGACGGCAAGAGCCGCTCGCTCCCGCCCGGCCGCTACGAATGCGAGCTGATCAAGGAAGCTGATGCGTGGCGCTTCCAGCGCCGCGTCGTCTTCCACGACCACGACTACACGTTGGAGGGGATCTGAACGGCCATCCAGGTCGAATTTCATCCCGATCAAATAGCCGGGAGTTACTTAAACCCGCATTCCCGGCGAAAGCCGGGATCCACTTATCCAGCGACGGTGCAGTTGAAGGGTGGGTCCCGGCTTTCGCCGGGACTGCGGAGTATTTGGCAGAGCGCTCAGTTACGGCAGCCGCGGCAGGATCTGCTCGGTCAGCAGCATGAAGGTCTGGTGGCTGAGCGGCGCGCATAACAGATAATCGAGGCCGATTTCCTCGCGCAGCCTGATGATTTGTTCGAGCACCGCCTCCGGGGTGCCGTGCAATATCACCTCGTCGAGATAGCGCTGCACCGGATCAGTGCCCGGCGCGGTCCGGTAGCTGACCCCGACCGGGCGGTGCTGCGCGCCGAGATACGAATCGACGATCCATTGCGCGCCGCGCCGCGCCACTTCGGCGGCCTTTGCGCCGGTCTCGGCAATCGCCACGAGGCGCGCCACCGGGAGATCGCGGCCCTCGACGGAAAACCCGGCTTTTGCCAGAAGCTCGGCGTAAGTCAGCCGCTTCTTGCCGATGTCGCGATGCGAATCGTGCGGGCCCAAGAGGATCGAGAAGCCGCGGCCCGCCGCCCAGTCGATCGCCGCCTCCGAGCTTGCCGCCATCCACACCGGGGGATGCGGGCGCTGCGCCGGCTTTGGCAGCACCTCGACATCCTCGAAATGGAAATGCGTGCCGGCGAAGCTGAGCTTTTCTTGCGTCCAGGCGCGCAACACGATCTCGACGGTCTCGTGAAAGCGCGAGGTGCTTTCCTCGGGCGGCACCCCGAAATTCTCGAATTCGACCCGGGCGAAGCCGCGCCCGGCGCCCCAATTGACCCGCCCGCCGGACAAGACGTCGAGCAATGCCACCTCTTCGGCGAGGCGCAGCGGGTGATAGAACGGCGCCAGCGACACCCCGGTGCCGATGCGCAGCCGGGTCGTGCGGGCGGCGGCGAGCACCCCCATCATGTGGACCGAGGGGCACACGCTGAAGCTGCTGAAATGATGCTCGGCGAGCCACACCGCGTCGTACCCGCTCTTATCCATGATCTCGATCCGCTCGAGGGCGCGGGCATAGACCGAGGCGAGGGCGACCCGCCGCTCCGGCCAGCTGAAGAATTGCAGGACCGCGATTTTCATGCTCAGCGCCTCCGCGCACTCCCCGCCGGGGCGACCATCAGCGGAATGCATAATCGAATTGTCAAAGGGCTTGTCGCGGTGTTGACTCAGGGCTCCGATGGGAGCGTCCGCGACAGGGGGAGGATGGCCCGATGATGACCGAGCGCCAGGCGGCGTTCCGCGCCGCTTACCGCACCCGCATCTCGCCCTGGTATAGCGGGCTCGGCCATGTGGCGGTGATCGCCGCGCTGGGGCTCGCGACGATCTGGTATTGCGCGCGCAATGTCGACCAGCCGACCCCGCTCGAATGGCTGGTGGTGCCGGCCGCGTTCCTCGCCTCCAACATCTTCGAGTGGGCGATGCACCGTTTCATCATGCATCGCCCGGTCAAGGGCCTCTTGGGCATCTACAAGCGCCACGTCCTGGCGCATCACCAGTTCTTCACCGACCACGAACCGCGGATCGAGACCACGCGCGACTTCCGCATCACCTTCTTCCCGCCCTATGCGCTGACCACCTTCATCTGCATGTCGGCGGCGGCCGCCTTAGTGCTCGGCCTGATGTGGTCGGCCAATGCCGGCTGGCTGCTGGTCGCGACGACATCAGGGATGTACCTCAATTACGAGCTGTTCCACTGGGGCTGCCACGTCAAGGACGACCGGATCATCCGCCACATCCCGTTCATGAACACGATCCGGCGCCATCACATCGCCCATCACGACCAGGCGATCATGATGGGCACCAACATGAACCTGACCTATCCCTTTGCCGACTGGCTGTTCGGCAC
>JBGPTQ010000550.1:0-2066 GCA_041490725.1 Allostellaceae bacterium
AGAGCGAAATCCGATTGAGTGGGATCGGATTTCGCTCCCAACTTGATGCTCTGCAGCATGTTCTTGTCGGAAAAGTGGCATCCACTTTTCCGGAACATGCTCTGGGCGGCAGAGTGATCGGGTTCAGGCGGTCAGAATCTCGAGAACGTGTCCGTTCGGGTCCTCGAAATAGACGCCGCGGCCGCCGCGCCGGTGGTTGATCTCCCCATCGGTGCGCGAGCGCGGCCCGCTGCCGTAGGGGACCCCCTCCTCCTGGACGCGCCCGAAAATCGCGTCGAACTCAACCTCGCCGACCTTGAAGGCGTAGTGATGCATATCGAAAGCGCCGCGCTCGTCGAAATCGAGGGTCAGCGCCTCATTGACCTGGACCGGCGCGAAATGGGAATGCGGCCCCTTGTAGTCGAGCCCGAAAATCCGCGCGAAGAACCGGGCCGAGGCGACCTTGTCATGGGCCGGAACGATAGTGTGATCGAGAATGATAGCCATGGCAACCTCCTCCAGCGATCAGCCGAGAGATGGGGTGTGGTGTGACGGTTCACCCTATCGCGATTTGGGTTTGTGCCCAAGGGGCGCCGAGGGAGCCGCGATCGAGCGCCTTGAGGCGCGGCACGCCATACGGTATCGACATAGCCATGCTTGCCGCTCTTCCTCGCCTCAGGTACACGCGGTTCTTGGGAACGCGGCCGTCCCGGCCGCATGCGGGCCGGAGGCCCGCGGTCCAAATCGTGCGGTTGTTGAGACAGGCCTTCAGGTTTGACAAAATGCTCCAAATCCGCCGCTCCAGAGAAAACACCCGATCAGCGCTGACCGGGCCGCGCGCGTGAGGGTGGGCATCGTCTCGGACATTCATTGCAACGGCGCCGGTTTGGCGCAGGCGCTGGCGTTGATGGGAGATATCGACGAGCTGATCTGCCTCGGCGACAGCATTTACGAGTACCGCTTTTCCAACGAGGTCGTGCGCCTCCTGAAGGAGCGCGAGGCCGCGGTGATCCTCGGCAATCACGAGGAGTGCTTCTTCGGCCCGCACGGCGCCCGCGCCCGGGCCCGCGCCGGCATCGATATGGCGCTGGCGGAGTGGCTCGCCAGCCGGCCGCACCGGCACGAGCTGACGATCGGCGGCAAGCGATTTCTGCTCGTCCATTCGACGCCGTGGGAGCCGCGCGGTACCTATGTTCACCCGCAGAGTGCGCTCCTCGACCGCTTCGCCGAGGCGGAGGCGGATTTCGTGCTGTACGGGCACACCCACCAGCAGGTCGTCCGCCGCATCGGCCCGGTGCTGGTGATCAACCCGGGCTCGACGGGCGAGGCGCGCGACAACCGCAACGGCTTCCAGCTCAGCTGCGCGGTGCTCGACACGGCGAGCGAAGAGGTCCAGGTGCTCGATTTCCCCGATCCGCGATGAGCCGCGCTCCCGGGCGCTATTTCGAGGACTACACACCAGGCGCGGTTTTTACCTCGGGCGCGATCACGGTGAGCGAGGCCGAGATCATCGACTTCGCCCGACGCTACGACCCGCAGGCGATGCACACCGACCCCGCGGCGGCAACAACCGGCCGGTTCGGCGGGCTGATCGCCAGCGGCTGGCACACCGCGGCGCTGATGATGCGGCTCTTCGCCACCAACTTCCTGTCGCCGGAATCGAGCGTCGCCTCGCCCGGGATCGACGAACTGCGCTGGCTCGAGCCGGTGCGGCCGGGTGATGTGCTGAGCCTGCAGGTGACAGTCGTCGAGGCGCGCCGCTCGCGCTCCCGGCCGGGAGAGGGCGTCGTGCGCAGCCTGATCGAAGTGCTGAACCAGCACGGCACGGTGGTGATGAGCCTCAAACCGATCAGCCTGATCGCCTGCCGGCCGAAATAGGCGGCGCTCAACGCACTGCCGCAGGGGTGGACTCGACGACCCGCAACCGCCGGTCGAAATCGGTGATCTCGATAGCCGTGGCCGTGGCTTCGGCGATCCGGGAGAAAGCGACCGCCTCGCCGGGGGTCAGCGCACCGCGTGCGGCGGCCTCGGCGACCGCGCCCATCGCGCCGGCGAGATCGTGGGCCTTCAGCCCATGGGCTTGTCCC
>JBGPTQ010000551.1:0-2064 GCA_041490725.1 Allostellaceae bacterium
ATCGTCATCACTCGCGCGGGGGTCGCGGCGCAATCCTTCGGCCGCCATGTGCCCCTAGCGGCCCGCCCGGAATGCGGCAGGCGGTCCGCTCAGGCCATTTCGCCGAAATAGGCAGCGACCTCGACCATCCGGTTCGAGAAGCCCCATTCGTTGTCGTACCACGAGAGCACCCGCACGAAGCTCTTGTCGAGCACCTGGGTCTGCGTCACGTCGAAGGTCGAGCTGTGCGAATCGTGGTTGAAATCAACCGACACGGTCGGCGCCTTGTTGATGCCGACGATTCCCCTCATCCGGTTGGACTTTGCCGCCTCCTCCATCAGCGCATTGACCTCCTCGGCCGAGGTCTCGCGCGCCGCGTCGAATGTGAAGTCGATCAGCGACACGTTGGCGGTCGGCACCCGGATCGCGGTGCCGTCGAGCTTGCCCTTCAAGGCCGGCAATACGAGCCCCACGGCCCGCGCGGCGCCTGTCGAGGTCGGGATCAGCGACAAGGCCGCGGCCCGGGCGCGCCGCAAATCGCTGTGCAATGTGTCAACCGTGCTTTGGTCGCCGGTATAGGAGTGGATTGTCGTCATGTAGCCGCGCTCGATGCCGATCCCCTGGTGCAGCACATAGGCGACCGGAGCGAGGCAGTTGGTCGTGCACGAGGCGTTGGAAATGACGGTATGCTCGGGCTTCAGCTCGTCATGGTTGACGCCCATCACGATCGTCATGTCGGCGCCATCGGCAGGGGCCGAGATGATGACCCGCTTGGCGCCGGCCTCGAGGTGCTTTGCCGCCGCGTCGCGCTTGGTAAAGATGCCGGTGCATTCGAGGGCGACATCGACCCCGAGTTCCTTCCACGGCAGTTTCGCGGGGTCGCGCTCGGCGGTGACGCGGATCTTGCCGCGGCCGATATCCATCCAATTGTCGCCGGTCGTGACCTCGCCGGGGAAGCGGCCGTGCACGCTGTCGTAGCGTAAGAGATGCGCGTTGGTTTCGACCGGCCCGAGATCGTTGATGCCGACGACCTCGATTGCCTGGTTGGCGTGCTCGTAGGCCGCGCGCAGCACCAGCCGGCCGATGCGGCCGAACCCATTGATTGCAACCCGTACCGCCATCATCCGTCCTCCCAAGCCGCACTGCTGGAACGTGGCGTGTCCCTCGTTCTGCTATAGAAGCGAGCGGGCCGCCTCTGCAACTTTTTCCGCAGTGATGCCGAAATGCGGGTAAAGCGCCTCGACCGGGGCGGAGGCGCCGAACCCGCTCATTCCAATAAAGGCCGATCTCTCGCCGAGCCAGCGGTCCCAGCCGAGGCGCACCGCCGCCTCGACCCCGACCCGCGGTGCCGTGCCGAGGACCGCCGCGCGATAGGCTGGCGGTTGGGCCTCGAACAACTCCCAGCACGGCATCGATACGACCGCGGCCCCGATGCCGTCCTTGGCCAGCGCCTCGCGGGCCGCCATCGCGATCGACACCTCGGAGCCGGTGGCCAGCAGGGTCACCTGGCGCTCGCCCGCCGCCTCGGCGAGGACATAGGCGCCGCGAGCGGATCGGTTATCGCCGTCCGGTTCGGTACGCAGCAATGGCAGGCCTTGGCGGGTCAGCGCGAGAATGGAGGGGGCGTGCCGGTGCTTCAGCGCGAGCGCCCAGCACTCGGCGGTCTCGACCGCGTCGGCCGGGCGGAACACCATCAAATGCGGGATCGCGCGCAGCGCCGCGACATGCTCGATCGGCTGGTGGGTCGGGCCGTCCTCGCCGAGCCCGATCGAATCATGGGTCATCACATAGATGACGCCGATCTCCATCAGCGCCGAGAGCCGGATCGCCGGCCGCGCGTAATCGGTGAAGGTCAGGAAGGTCCCGCCATAGGGAATGAGCCCACCATGCGCGGCGATGCCGTTCATCGCCGCGGCCATGCCGTGCTCGCGCACGCCGTAATGGAGATAGCGCCCGGAAAAATCGCCGGGGCGCACATCCGCCTGGTCCTTCGCCTTGGTATTGTTCGACGGGGTCAGATCGGCCGAGCCGCCGATCAGCTCGGGCACCGCCGGGACCAGCGCATCAAGCACCGCGCCCGAGGCC
>JBGPTQ010000552.1:0-2056 GCA_041490725.1 Allostellaceae bacterium
ACATGCCCATATTGGACACCGTGAAGGTGCCGCCCTGGAACTCTTCGAGGTTCAACTTGCCGGCGCGGGCGCGCTCGGCGAGGTCCTTGGCCTCGGCGGCGATCTGCGCCAGGCCCTTCTGATCGGCGCCCTTGACGATCGGGGTGATCAGCCCGTCATCGACCGCGACCGCGACGGCGATATCAGCCCGCTGCCAGAGGAGGATCGCATCGTCGCTCCACGACGCATTGGCCGCCGGCACCTGGCGTAACGCGAGCGCGGCGGCACGGATCACGAAGTCGTTGACCGAGATCCGGCCCCCACCCTGCCCTCCACCGCCCGCGGCGGAGGGTGGCGATTCGGCCTTCGCGTTGAGCACCGCGCGGATCTTCAACAGATCGTCGATCGCGCAATCGACCGACATGTAGAAATGCGGGACGGTCTGCTTCGATTCGGTGAGCCGGCGCGCGACGACCCGGCGCATCGCGCTGTGCGGCTTTTCGCTGTAGGGCGGGCTGCCGGCGAGCGCCAGCACCTGCGCCTTCGCGAAAACCAGCGCTGCCGCGGCGCCGAAGCCGGCGGTTGCGGCGGACCCCAGCGCAGGTTGCGCCAATGTCCGCTCGATATCGAGCTTGACGATGCGGCCCTGCGGCCCGGAACCGCGGATCGCTGCGAGGTCGAGCCCGGCATGAATTGCCATGCGGCGCGCCAAGGGGCTCGCAAAGATCCGGCCGTTTCCGCGAGGCGGCATCGGCGCGAGCGCCGTCTCGGTCTTGGGGCTGGCCGCGCCCGGCGGCATGACCGGTGGTGCAATCGGGGCTTCGCGCGGCGCTGGCGCGCCTCCGGCAGGCATGCTCGCGACGAATTTTTCAAGCTCGGCCGGGTCCTCGCCTTCTTCGAGCAGCAATGCGATCGGCTGGTTGACCTTGATGCCCTGCGCGCCTTCGGGAACGATGATCCTGCCGAGGCGCCCTTCATCGGCGGCCTCGTATTCCATCGTCGCCTTGTCGGTCTCGATCTCGGCGATGACGTCGCCCGAATGCACCTCGTCGCCCTCTTTCTTCAGCCAGCGGGCGAGATTGCCTTCGGTCATCGTCGGCGACAGCGCCGGCATTCGGATTTCGATCGGCATCCTGTCTCCCGATAAGCCCCTCTCCCGCACCGCGGGAGAGGGAGGGACCCAGCGCGCGGCGCTGGGAGGGTGAGGGTCTGGAGCGCGGCGACACCCTCACCCGGCTCGCTGCGCTCGCCACCCTCTCCCGCATTGCGGGAGAGGGGCTTTTGCTACCGGTACGCGACCTCGCGCGCGGCGGCGACGATGTCCTCGACCTGCGGCACGGCGAGACGTTCCAGATTAGCGGCGTAGGGCAATGGCACATCCTTGCCGGTGATGCGTTTGAGCGGCGCGTCGAGCCAGTCGAAGCACTCCTCCATGACGATCGCGGCGATCTCGGCGCCGATGCCGGCGAACGGCCAGCCCTCCTCGACCGAGACGATACGGTTGGTCTTTTTGACCGAGGCGACGACGGTCTCGACATCGAACGGCCGCAGCGAGCGCAGATCGATGATTTCGGCCGCGATGCCCGCCTTCTCGAGCTCCTCGGCGGCCTGCAAGGCGAGCTTCACCATGCGCGAGAACGCGACGATCGTCACCCGGTCGCCGGCGCGAGCGATGCGCGCCTTGCCGATCGGCACCAGGAACTCGGGATCTTCCGGCACCGCGAAGCTCTCGCCGTACACCAGTTCATGTTCGAGGAAAATGACCGGGTTGGGATCGCGGATCGCCGATTTCAAAAGCCCCTTGGCGTCGGCGCCGGTATAGGGGGCGACGACCTTGAGCCCGGGGACATGCGCGTACCAGCTGGCATAGCATTGCGAATGCTGCGCGGCGACCCGCGAGGCGATGCCGTTGGGCCCGCGGAACACGATCGGCGCCGACATCTGGCCACCCGACATGTAGCGGGTCTTGGCCGCCGAGTTGATCAGCTGGTCCATCGCCTGCATGGCGAAGTTGAAGGTCATGAACTCGACGATCGGCCGCAGGCCGCCAAACGCGGCGCCGATGCCGAGCCCGGCA
>JBGPTQ010000553.1:0-2049 GCA_041490725.1 Allostellaceae bacterium
GCTGCGCACCCGCGTCGCCGCGCCGGGCCGCAGCAGGTAGATCGCCGCCTGGCCGCCGAAATCGTGACGCCGTCCGTCCGCCGGAAAATGCCGCTCATGCGTGCCCCAACCCAGTTCGGCCGGTTGCGACCCCTCGCTGACGAAGCCGTCGATCGACCAGGTGTTGACGAATTCCCCGGGCTCCTTGGGGATGGCGGCGACCTGCGTGTCGCGTTCGGCGATGTGGATGACCTTGACGCCGAGCCGCTCGGCGAGCCGCGCCCAGCCGGCCCGATCGGTCGGCGTGGCGGAGGGCGCCGCGGTGGAGTGATCGGCGTCTTGCGCGATGTTGAGCAACGCCTGCTTGACGAAGTGGGAAACCAGCCCGGGATTGGCGCCGTGGGTGATGACCGCGGTCGGGCCGCCCATGCCGCGCGAGTCTGGGCCGCGCGAGCGCAGAGCGAGCGCGCTCTCGCGCAGCGCATAGTTGGAGCGCGCCGAGGGCGGAAGGTCGGGGTCGGTATAGCCGCCCGGCCAAGGCTCGGTGCAAGTGTCGAGATAGCGGGCGCCTTTTTCCTGGCAAAACTCGATCAACGCGACGCTCGATACGTCGACCGAGAGGTTGAGCAGGAAGTCGCCGCGGCCGAGCCCGCCTTCGAGAACCGCCCGGTAATTCTCCCGGGTCAACGCCCTCTCGACAAAGCGGACGCCATACTCGGCGGCGACCTCCTGGCCGCGCGGCTCGGCGGTGATGATCGTGAGCTGATCCGGCCGCAGATCGATATGGCGCAGCAGCAGCGGCAAGACGCCTTGGCCGATGCTGCCGAAGCCGACGATGACGAGGCGGCCGGAGAAGACGATGTGCTTCTTGTCGGGCATGGTGCTGCGCTGCGGAAGGAGTGGGCCAAGCGGTACGGTCGCGCGCTGGCGATGTCAAGGCGAGCGGCCGGCAGTTCAAGCTCGTCGGCTCACTCTCAGCACCAGTGCGCACCGAAGATACCTTACTAAAATCCCCCTTGCCCGGGCTTGGCCCGGGCATCCACGTCTTGAAGCTGGCAACTTCGCAGCGGGCGAAGACGTGGATGGCCGGGACAAGCCCGGCCACGGGGTGTCTGTGGGTTGCCGGGCCAAACCCGGGCAGCGGGACAGCGCCGGGCTCGGCCATCTTTTCGCCACGCCAGGATTGCAATACAGGCGGACTCGGATAGTGTGCCGGCGCTTTCGTAGAGCGCTTGGTTAACCTCCCTTGGGGAGATCGGTCGGATGCGTAAATCGGCAATGGCGGTCGCCTTGATCGTCTTTCTCGCGCCCGCCGCGGCGTTGCCGCAGGCCAAGAGCGGGAAAAGCGGCGTCTACGAGCAGCTCAACCTGTTCGGCGAGGCGTTCGAGCGGATCCGTCACGATGCGGTAGATCCGGTCGCCGATAAGAAGCTGGTCGAGACCGCGATCGCCGGCATGCTGGCCGGTCTCGACCCGCATTCGGTTTACCTGAACGAGACCGAATACAAGGCGCTGCAGACGCCGACCGCGGACGAGAGCGCCTCGACCGGTCTCGTCGTGACGCTCGAGAGCGGGCAGGTGAAAATCGTCGCGCCGCGCGATGGCTCGCCCGCGGCGGCGGCGGACATCAAGCCGGGCGACATCATCTTCACGATCGACAAGGAGCCGACCTACGACCTGACCTTGCCCGAGGTCGAGCAGAAGCTGCGCGGGCCGGCCGGCAGCGAGGTCGCGCTGATGCTGCGCCGCGGCACCGGCGCGCCGGTCGAGGTCAAGGTGAAACGGGTGGCCGGAAAATTCCCGACCGTCAACGCCCGGCTCGAAGACGGCGATATCGGCTATATCCGTCTTGTCGGCTTCGACGAAGCGACACCGGGGGCGCTCACCGACGCCGTCAAGGATCTGCGTCAACAGGCCGGCAACAAGCTGATCGGCTTCATCATCGACCTGCGCAACAATCCCGGCGGCAGCTTCGACTCGGCGGTGGCGGCGGCTGACGCGTTCATCGACAAGGGCGACATCACCATCGTCAAGAGCCGCAAACCCGACACCGCCAAGCGGATTGCCGCA
>JBGPTQ010000554.1:0-2040 GCA_041490725.1 Allostellaceae bacterium
CTGCTGCTGCAACAGCGGGATCACCGCCTCGATCTTGCCGATCGTCGCCGCGGAGGTGGCGCGCTCGGCCTCCTTTTGCGCCAGCTGGCGGTCGAGCGCGGCGATCTTGGCGCGATGCTCGGCGGTCTGCGCAGTCAGGTATTGGCGCTGGGTGGCGACGAGCGCCGGGCTCGCCCCGGCCGGCGGATTGAAATCGGCGAGTGGATCGGGGCCGTTGGCCAAGGCCGCGCGCAGCCGCGCCACGTCGAGCTGGGCCGCGATGAGGTCGCTTTGCAGATGCTCGCGCTCGGCCGCGTTCATCGTCGGGTCGAGTTCGATCAAGACGTCGCCCGCCTTGACGGTGTCGCCGTCATGCACATGGATCGCGCGGACGACTCCGATCTCGAAGGGTTGGATGACCTTTGTCCGCCCGCTCGGGATGATCTTGCCCGGCGCGGTGGCGACGATGTCGACGGTGCCGAGACAGGCCCAGGCCAGCGCCAGCACGAACACGGCAATGATCGTGACACCGATCGCCCGCCCGATTGGCGATGGCGGGGTCTCGACGATCTCGAGCGCCGCCGGCAGAAAGGCCAGCTCATGGGCGCGGCGGCGGCGCGCCCGCGCCTCGGGAAAGGCGACAATGGCGTTAAGCGATTTCATAGATTCAAGCCTGTATCGAACCGAGGCAATTTTTCACCACGAAGACACGGAGAACACGAAGAAAAAATAACATCTTAGCGCAGAGGACACAGAGGAGATCAGAGTATCTCTTGTAGGATGGGTTGAGTGCAGCGAAACCCATCGAACCTTCAATCGGACGCACATCGATGGGCTTCGCTGCGCTCAACCCATCCTACCACTCCTCGCCTTTGCGTCCTCTGCGTATCCTCTGCGTCCTCTGCGGTAAAGCGTTTCTCTTTACTAATTGGCGATCTCCTGGATGCCGGCTTGCAGGCGGTGCAGCATCGCGTAGCGGCCGCCGGTGCGCACCAGTTCGTCATGCGTGCCGTCCTCGACGAGCCGGCCGCGCTCGATCGTCAGGATGCGATGGGTTTGCCGCACCGTCGACAGCCGGTGGGCGATGATGAACACCGTCCGCCCGTGGGCGATCTGCTGCATGTTGGCCTGGATCACCCGTTCGCTGGCATAGTCGAGGGCGCTCGTCGCCTCGTCGAAAATCAGGATGCGCGGGTCCATCACGAGGGCGCGGGCAATCGCGATACGCTGGCGCTGCCCGCCCGACAGGCTGCTGCCGCGCTCGCCGATGATCGTGTCGTAAGCCTCGGGCATTTCGAGGATGAATTCATGCGCGCCGGCGAGCTGGGCGACGGCGATGACCCGGTCGATCGGCATCGCCGGATCGGCCAGCGCGATGTTGTCGCGCACCGAGCGGTTGAATAGAACATTCTCTTGCAATACGACGCCGATCTGGCGGCGCAGCCAGGGGATGTCGACCATCGCGAGGTCGACGCCATCGACGAAGACGCGCCCGCTCTCCGGGATGTAGAGGCGCTGGATCAGCTTGGCGAGCGTGCTCTTGCCCGAGCCCGAGGCGCCGACGATGCCGACGATCTGCCCGGCCGGCACCTCGAGGGTGACATCCTGCAACACCTCCGCCCCGTCGACGCGATAGCGGAAAGTGACGTGCTCGAAGGTGACATCGCCGCGGATCGCCGGCAGCGCGGCGCGCGCCGGGTTGAAACTCGGCTCCGGCGCGGTGTTGAGAATATCGCCCAGCCGCGCCACCGATAGGCGCGCCTGATGGAAATCCTGCCACATTTGCGCCAGCCGCAACACCGGCATCGTCACCCGTCCGGCGAGCATGTTGAAGGCGACCAGCTCGCCGACCGTGAGTGAGCCGTCGATCACCAGCATGGCGCCGTAATAGAGGGTCAGCGCGGTTACCAGCTTGCTGATCAGCTGCACCGCCTGGCTCGCAGTGTTGCCGAGGCTGACGACGCGGAAGCTCGCGCTGACATAGCCGGCGAGCTGCTCCTCCCAGCGCCGCTGCATCTGCGGCTCGACCGCCATCGCCTTCAAGGTCTCGATCCCGTTGAC
>JBGPTQ010000555.1:0-2022 GCA_041490725.1 Allostellaceae bacterium
ACTATGTGCCGGACGCCAGGATCCTCGAGAGCAAGTCGCTGAAGCTGTTTCTCGGCTCGTTTCGCAACCATGGCGCGTTCCACGAGGACTGCACGGTAGGCATCGCGCAGCGCCTCGCCGCGGCGCTGGCACCGCGCTGGCTGCGGATCGCCGGCTACTGGTATCCCCGCGGCGGCATCCCGATCGACGTATTCTATCAGACCGGCGAGCCGCCGGCCGGGCTGTTTCTGCCCGATCCCGGTGTGGCGCCCTATCGCGGCCGCGGCTGACCCGATGTCCATCGAGATCCGCGAAGCGATCCGCGACGAAGCCTTGGCGATCGGGTTTGACGCGGTCGGCTTCGCCGAGGCGCGGCTCGCCGCGCAGGCGCGCGCCGATCTCGGCGAGTTCCTCGCGCGCGGCTATCACGGCGATATGGGTTGGCTCGCCGATACCGCGGCACGGCGGGGCGACCCGCAAACGCTGTGGTCCGAGGCGCGCACAATCGTCGTGCTTGGCCTCAATTACGGCAGCGACGACGACCCGCTGGCCGGCGCGAGCGACCCCGGGCGCGGCGCAATTTCGGTCTACGCCCGCGGGCGCGATTATCACGACACGCTGAAGCAACGGCTGAAGGCCTTGGCGCGCTGGATCGCCACGCGCTGGCCGGGCGAGCTCAAGGTGTTCGTCGATACCGCCCCGGTCATGGAAAAGCCGCTGGCGACGCAGGCCGGGCTCGGCTGGCAGGGCAAGCACACCAATCTGGTGTCGCGCGAGTTCGGTTCCTGGCTGTTTCTCGGCGAGATCTATCTGAGCCTGGCGCTCGTGCCCGATGCGGCGGAGAGCGACCATTGCGGCACCTGCCGGGCTTGTCTCGATTGCTGCCCGACTAACGCCTTCCCCGCCCCCTATCGGCTCGATGCCAGGCGCTGCATCTCGTATCTGACGATCGAGCACAAAGGCCCGATCCCCCATGAGCTGCGCCCCCTGATCGGCAACCGCGTTTTCGGCTGCGACGATTGTCTCGCGGTCTGCCCCTGGAACAAGTTCGCCCGCGCCACCACGGTGCTGGAGTTTCTGCCGCGCCAGGCGCTGACCATGCCGCTTTTGGCCGAACTCGCCGGGCTCGACGATGCCGGCTTCCGCACCCGCTTCGCCGGCACCGCGGTGAAGCGCATCGGCCGCAACCGGTTTCTGCGCAACGTGCTGATCGCGATCGGCAATGTGCCGGAACCCAGCCGCCAGCTCGTTGCCGCAGCCCGCCGGTGCCTTGACGATCCATCGCCGCTGGTCCGGGGCGCCGCGGTCTGGGCCTTCGGCCGCATCGCCGGCGCCGGTGATCTTGCCGCCGAAGCCGATGCCCGGCTGAATCGCGAAAGCGATGCGATGGTCAGGGCGGAATGGCAGCTTCTCGCCCCGGTGGCCCCGGTGGAGATGGCGGCGGCGCAGCCGATGGCCGCCGCGCCATGACCCTCGTCGGCCGCGCGATCGGGCTGTTTGTGCTGTGTGCCCTGGTCGGGCTCTTTCTCGAAAGCCTCGGCATTACCGCCCACGGGATCCTCAGCGACACCTGGCACACGATCGGGTTGCTGTTTCGCAGGATCGGCGACCTTGTCGCCTGGTCGCTGCCCTACGCGCTCTTGGGCGCGATCATCGTCCTCCCGCTGCTGCTGCTGAGCCTGATCGAGCGCCGCCGCCGGCGCCGGTAGAAGCGGCCGGGGCGCAGCCGCTGAGGCGGCTTCGCTCTCGACAGGCCGCGGCCATGATGGTATCGGCCTCGCCCGTCGAGCTAGAGCGGCGTCGGGACGGGGGCAAGACGGAAGCGATGAGCCGGCGCATCTATTTTGACGGCCTCAATCTCTCGCTCGAACGCGGCACCGGCATCGCGACCTATACGCGCATGCTCGCCCAGATCGTGCGCGACCTGGGCTACGAGGTCGGCGTCGTCTACAGCTCGCCCCAGCGGCCGGCGAAAAATCTGCTGATGCGCGAAATCTCGTTCTTCGATACCCGCGACGCGGCGCCGGTGGCTTTGCCGAAAGA
>JBGPTQ010000556.1:0-2019 GCA_041490725.1 Allostellaceae bacterium
CGCCTTCGAGTTTGTCGGCCTGGTCGGGCTCGCCGACCCGCTGCGCCCGACCGTCCCCGATGCGGTGCGCGAATGCCGCAGCGCCGGCATCCGGGTCGTCATGATCACCGGCGACTACCCGCAAACCGCCGCTTCCATCGCCGCCGAGGCCGGTATAGCAGCCGGCACGGTGATGACCGGCAGCGAACTCGAACAAACCGGCGATGCGGAGCTGCGGCGGCGGATCGGCGAGATCACCGTGTTCGCCCGCATCATGCCCGAGCAGAAATTGCGCATCGTCGAGGCGCTGAAGGCGAGCGGCGAAACCGTCGCGATGACCGGCGACGGGGTCAACGACGCGCCCTCGTTAAAGGCGGCGCATATCGGGATCGCGATGGGCGGGCGCGGCACCGATGTCGCGCGCGAGGCCGCGGCGCTGGTGCTGCTCAACGACGATTTCGGCTCGATCGTCGAGGCCGTGCGCCTCGGGCGCCGGATCTACGACAATCTGCGCAAATCGATGGCCTACATCCTGGCGGTCCATGTGCCGATCGCCGGTTTGGCGCTGTTGCCCCTGCTGTTCGGGCTGCCGCTGATCTTTTCGCCGCTCCATATCGCCTTTCTCGAAATGGTCATCGACCCCGTGTGCTCGATCGTGTTCGAAGCCGAGCCGGCCGAGCCCGATGCGATGCGCCGGCCGCCGCGCGATCCGGCCGCGCCGCTGCTCACGACAGCTTTTGTGATCTGGAGCCTGTTGCAGGGGGTGCTGGTCCTCGCCCTCGTCGCCGGGCTGTTCATGGTCGCCCTGCGACGCGGGATGCCGGAACGCGATGCCCGCGCGCTCGCCTTTGCCGCGCTGGTGGCGACGAATGTCGGGCTGGTTCTGGTCGACCGGGCGGGCAATGCCTCGCTCATCGGCGCGTTTCGCCAGCGCAACCCGGCGCTCTGGTGGGTGCTCGGAATTACCTCGTCAATCCTCGCGGCGATCCTGCTGATTGCCCCGGCGCGCGAGCTTTTCGGCTTCGGGCTGCTGCACGGCGACGATCTCGCGCTGGCGCTCCTTGCCGGACTCTCCGCCCTCTTGCTGCTCGATTGGATGAAACGGGTGATCGGTCCGGGCCGGCCGGCGGTGGCAGGTTGACGCCGATCAATGCCGGCCGCCGCGCAAAGACCATGTTGGCTGCCGTAAACGGAATGCCGCGCCGATGTCCATCCGCAATTTCGCCAAGCTGTTCCAACCCGCAACCGTCGCGCTGATCGGCGCCAGCGACCGGCCCGGCTCGGTCGGCGCGGTCGTCGCCCGCAACCTGCGCCGCGCTGGGTTCCAGGGCGAATTGCTGCTCGTCAACCCGCATCATCAAACGCTCGACGGGATGCCGGTCCACCGGGACATCGCCAGCCTGCCGCGCCCAGCCGATCTCGCGGTCATCGCGACGCCGCCCGATACCGTCCCATCCCTGATCGCCGAGCTCGGCGCGCGCGGCACGCGCGCGGCTGTCGTGATCACCGCCGGCTTCGGCGAGCTGGGCGAGCGCGGGCGGGCCTTGCAGCAGGCGGCGCTCGATGCCGCGCGCCCCTACCTCTTGCGCCTCGTCGGCCCCAACTGCGTCGGGATCATGGTGCCCGGGATCGGGCTCGACGCCAGCTTCTCGCATCTCGCGCCGCCGCCAGGCGACATCGCCTTCGTCAGCCAGTCCGGCGCGATGATCACCGCGATGCTCGATTGGGCGGCGCCGCGCGGGGTCGGCTTTTCGCATGTCGTCTCATTGGGCGACATGGCCGATGTCGATTTCGGCGACATGCTCGACTATCTCGCCGCCGATGCGCACACCCGCGCGATCCTCCTCTATGTCGAGGGCATCACGCACGGCCGCAAATTCATGTCGGCCGCCCGCGCTGCGGCGCGTTTGAAGCCCGTTCTGGCGCTGAAGGCCGGGCGGTCGAGCGGTGGAGCGCGCGCCGCCGCCTCGCACACCGGCATGCTGGCCGGCAGCGACCGGGTGTACGACGCCGCCTTCGGGCGCGCCGGGATGCTCCGCG
>JBGPTQ010000557.1:0-2016 GCA_041490725.1 Allostellaceae bacterium
CCGGCGCTTGGCATCTTGCGCGAGGCGCTCGCGGAGCGCGGCCAGGCGCTGGCAGCCATCGTCATCATCGGGCGGACGCATCTGATGGATGCGACGCCCTTGACGCTGGGCCAGCTGTTTTCCGGCTGGATTGCCCAGCTCGACCAGGCCATCGCGACGATCCGCGCGTCGCTCGATGGGCTCTACGAGCTGCCGCTCGGCGGCACCGCGGTCGGCACCGGGCTCAACGCACCGCCGCGCTTCGGCGCGCTCGCCGCCGAGCTGATCGCCGCCGAGACCGGCCATCCGTTCCGCCCGGCAGCCAATTTGTTCGCGCTCGGCTCGGCGCACGATGCGATGGTCACCGCGAGCGGCGCGCTGCGCACCCTGGCGGGCGCGCTGCTCAAGATCGCCAACGACATACGATGGTATGCGAGCGGGCCGCGCGCCGGCATCGGCGAATTGGTGCTGCCGGAAAACGAGCCGGGCTCCTCGATCATGCCGGGCAAGATCAACCCGACCCAATGCGAGGCGCTGACGATGGTCGCGGTGCAGGTGTTCGGCAACGACCACGCGGTCGCCTTTGCCGGCAGCCAGGGCAATTTCCAGCTCAACGCCTATAAGCCGATCATCTTGCACAATCTCTTGGAATCGGCCGAATTGCTGGCCGAGGCCTGCCGCTCCTTCGCCGAGCGCTGCGTTGCCGGCATCGCGGCGGACCAAAGCCGCATCCGCGACAATCTCGAAGGCTCGTTGATGCTGGTGACGGCGCTCGCTCCGCATATCGGCTACGAGAAGAGTGCGAAAATCGCGCTGACCGCGCACCATGAGGGGATCAGCCTGCGCGCGGCGGCATTGCAGCTCGGCTATGTCAGCGAGGCCGAGTTCGACGCCTGGGTCCGCGCGGATGAGATGACCGGGCCGATCGCGGAAGCGCGCTGAGACCGCGGTTCCGTTGCATCGGGGCTGGACAACACTTATGTTGTGGCTGTAACGGCGAGCGAATTCAGGCGCTGGTTGGCAAAGCGAGGCTGCATGTTCGAAAGCCATAAGGGTGGCAGTGGACACATCACTGTGGTTCGCGGTGATCGCCGCTCTCAACTCCCGATGCACGGAAAAGGCAAAGAGCTTGGTACGGGGCTGATAAACAAGGTCCAGAAAGATCTTGGCCTTGCGTAGCAATGGCACACTGAGCGTAGGTTAGTCATGTATTCGGTCCTGATCGAGCCGGACGACAACGGCACGTTTCTCGTGACCTGTCCCGATCTCCCCGAGGTGACAAGCTTTGGGGAGGACGAAGAAGATTCGCTGCGGCGCGCCGCCGATGCAATCGAGGAGGCGCTCGCCGCCCGGATCGCGCATCGCGACGACATCCCCGCGCCGTCGCCGCCGACCCGCGGGAGACAGGTCGTTCTGCCTCCGCTGACGGTGGCCAAGGTCGAGCTCTATCGCGCCGCGCGCGCCGCCGGCACCAGCAAGGCGGAACTCGGTCGCCGGCTTGGCTGGCATGCCCCGCAGGTCGACCGGCTGTTCGATCTGCGGCACCACTCCAAGATCGAACAGATCGATCAGGCACTCCGCGCAATCGGCAAGCGGGTTGTGATCAGCGTGCAGGACGCGGCTTAGAAGCGGAATCGCCCTGGAATAGCCCCCGGGGCGTTGATTTCCGCGGCACGGCGCGCATAGTGGCGCCCAATTTCCGGGAGGATGACGTCCCATGCTGCCGACCCCAGGCTTCCACCATTTGCACCTGAACTCGGTCGATCCCGACGCCGCGATCGACTTTTATACCCGGCTGTTCCCGAGCACGCGGAAGGGGCGCTGGGGCGGGATCGCGGCCCTCGAATCCCCGAACGACGTGCTGGTGCTGTTCGACAAGGTCGCCGCGCCGCCACCCACAACGCCGCACAGCGCGATCTGGCATTTCGGCTGGCATGTCAGCGATTCTCAGGCGACGGTCGGGAGCTTCAAGACCCGCCCCGAGGTCAAGATGCGGCCGCTCTACACGAGCGACGAAGGCGGTTCGGTGCTGATCAG
>JBGPTQ010000558.1:0-2009 GCA_041490725.1 Allostellaceae bacterium
GCCCTTGCCGGTGGTCTGGGTGTCGAACAGCTTGTAGGCCTCGTCGGCCTGGTCGAGCCCCCAGCGATGGGTGAACAGCTTCTCGACATCGATCTTGCGGTCGGCGACGAACCGGGCGCATTCGGCCTGGCCCATCTGCGAGAAGGTCCACGACGCGACGATCGTCAGCTGCTTCCTCAACATGTCGGGGCTGACATCGATCGTCACCTGGTTGCGCTCGCCGACGAAGCAGGTCGTGCCCCACACCTTGGTGGCGCGCACCGCGGCGATGCGCCCTTCGGGCTGGCTCGATGTGTCGAGGGTGAACTCGGCGCCGTAGCCGTGGGTCAAATCCTTGATCGCGCCGACCGGATCGTTCGAACGCGGGTTGACGGTCTCGGCGGCGCCGAACTCCTTGGCGCGGTCGAGGCGCTCGGGGCTGACGTCGAGGGCGATGACGCGCGCCCCCATCGCGCTCGCCAGCTGGGTCGCCGACAGCCCGACCGGACCCTGGCCGAAGATCGCGATCGTGTCGTTGCCCGAGATTCGGATGCGGCGCAGCGCGCCATAGGCCGTCCCGGTGCCGCAGGAGACCGCCGCGCCGGTGACGAAGGACAGCTCGTCGAGCAACGGCACCAGCGTGAAGGCCGGCACTTTGAGATACTTGGCGTGACCGCCATGCGCGTTGTTACCATAGACCAGCACCGGCTGCTCCTGGCAGAGCTGCGACCAGCCCGAGCGGCAGTGGTTGCACACCGTGCAGCCTTTGTAATGATGGACCATGACGCGCTGGCCGATCTGGGCCCGCGCGGCGCTGACCCCCGACCCGATGGCGGCGATGATGCCGCACGGCTCGTGGCCGGCGATGGTCGGCTCGCTTGGCGCGGCGAGGCCACCCGTTGCACCGCCGCTTTTCGGCCGGCGATATTGGTGCAGGTCGCTGCCGCACATCCCCGAGGCCTTCATCTCGATGACGACCTCACCTTCGCCCGGCGTGGGATCGGGGAACTCCATCAGCTCGAGCTGGCGATCGCCGGTAAAGACAACCCCGCGCATTGCATCCTCCTCGGCTGACATCCCGCTTGCAGCGATGCTAGCATGAGATGCCGTCAGGTCGTCAGGCAATCGAGGCAAAGCTAACAGGGAGAGGGCGAGAATGAGGCGCTGGATCGGGCCTGTCGGCGTCATCGCCGCGGTAGTCACCGCCCTCTTGCTGCCGATGCGGGCGAGCCTCGCCTGGGGGCTGGAAGGGCATCGCGTCATCGCGCTCTTTGCCGATCATGCGCTGCAGCAGAGCGATTCCGCCGTGCGCGCCAAAATCCTCGCCCTGCTCGCGACCGATAAGGGCAACCGCCTGACCAAAAGCGACATCGCCGGCGAAGCGATTTGGGCCGATTTGCTGCGCGAGAAAAGCGAGGAGGCGCGCACCGCCACCTCGGCTTGGCATTCGACGCGGTTCAAACCCGACAGTCCCGACCTCGCGCGCGCTTGCTTCGGCCGCAATCCGCTGCCTTCCGGCTACCCGGCAAGCCATGGGCCGCGAGAGAATTGCAGCGTCGACAAGATCGAACAGTTCGAGACGGAGCTGAAAGACCCCGGAACCTCGCCCGGCGAAAGGCTGGCCGCGCTGCAATTCCTGTTGAACCTGGTCGGCGATCTGCACGATCCGCTCCATGCCATCGATCGCGGCGACCAGGGTGGCGAGTGCGTGGCGCTGCAGATCGGGTCGAAGCCACCGGTCCGGCTGTCGACCTATTGGGCAGACACGCTGGTCGCCGAGGTGGCGGGTCCGGACCCGGCCAAGGGTGCGGCCCGCATCGCGGCATCGGTGCCCGCGGCAGAGTCCCAGAAATGGGGCGAGGGCAATCCGGCAGCCTGGGCCCAGGAAAGCTATGAGATCGCCAAGGCCGTCGCTTACGGCTTTACCGCGCAGCAGGCGGCCGGAAAGCACAGCTTCCCCCCGCGCAAGGGGCAGCTCGAGGCCTGCCGCTCGGTCGACCTCTACCGGGTGGATCCCGACTACGAGACCA
>JBGPTQ010000559.1:0-2005 GCA_041490725.1 Allostellaceae bacterium
CTCATAGCCCTCGCGCTGGAAATGGTGCTCGGCCATCCAGAACGTCGAGTAGCCGAGCCGGTCCATCAGCTGCGCCATCGCCTGGGCCTTGTCGAAGACGGTGGCCAGATGCTCGTTGGGAAACCGGCGATCGTTCACCGGGGTCCCGCCATAGCCGACATTGTCCATGTCGACATGACCGGCAAACAGGCTGTCGAATTTGGTGATCATGGCCTCGGTCTCCGTGGCGATGCGCCGGACTTGTCGCGCGCTGATGCCATAGTGGACCCGGGGCGCCGTCGCGGTCAAACCGCCGCGGACGCATGGGGCCTTCCTGTTTAAAGCGGGGGCCATTGCAAGCGGAGCGGCGGCGATGCAAGGTTTGCCGCGACAGCATGAAAGGCTTCTGCCATGGCTGCGGACAACCACAATCCCCATGACCACGCGCACGGCTCGGTCCACGGCTCGGAATTGTCCGAGATGCAGTTGCGGGTGCGCGCGCTCGAAACCATCCTGACCGAGAAGGGCTATGTCGAGCCGGCCGCGCTCGACCGGATCGTCGAGAATGCCGAAACGAAGATCGGCCCGCATATCGGCGCCCGCATCGTCGCGCGCGCCTGGGTCGATCCCGCGTTCAAGCGCCGGCTGTTGGCGGACGCGAGCGAGGCAGTCAATTCGCTCGGGTACGTCAGCCCGGTCGGCAGCCATCTGATCGCGGTCGAGAACACGCCGAAGGCCCATCACATGGTGGTGTGCACGCTGTGCTCCTGCTATCCGTGGGAGGTGCTGGGGCTGCCGCCGGTCTGGTACAAATCGGCGCCCTACCGCTCGCGCGCGGTGATCGACCCCAAGGGCGTCTTGGCCGAGTTTGGCGTGACGCTGCCGCCGGACACCGAGATCCGGATCTGGGATTCGACCGCCGAGACGCGCTTCCTGGTATTGCCGATGCGGCCCGCCGGCACCGAGGGCTGGAACGAAGAGCAACTCGCCGGGCTCGTCACTCGCGACAGCATGGTCGGCACCGGCCTGGCGAAATCGCCGGCAGAGGCGCCTATCGAGGTCGCGCGATGACCAACTCGATCCACGACATGGGCGGCATGCACGGCTTCGGCCCGGTCGAGGTCGAGCCCAACGAGCCTGCGTTCCATGCGCCCTGGGAGGGCCGGGTCTTCGCGATGCAGCGCGCGATGGGCTTCACCAGGCTGTGGACCATCGATGGCGACCGCGCCTCGATCGAAACACTGCCGCCGGTGGCCTATCTCGCTGCCTCTTATTACGAGCGCTGGTTCCTCGGGCTGGAGAAGCAGGTCGTCGCCCATGGCCTCGTCGGCGAGGATGAGATTGCCGCGGGCCGCTCGCTGCGGCCCGGCCGGAGGCTCAACCGCAAGCTGACCGCGGCCGATGTCCCCGGCACCATGACCCGGGGCAATTTCGCGCGGCCAGCCCCCGGCCCTGCCCGTTTCAAGGCCGGTGACCAGGTGCGCACGGCCAACATCAACCCGGTGACGCACACGCGCCTGCCGCGCTATGCCCGCGGCAAAACCGGCACGGTCGAGGCGGTTCGCGGCTGCCACGTGTTCCCGGACAGCGCCGCGATCGGCGCGGGCGACAATCCGCAATTTCTCTATACGGTGGTGTTTTCGGCGCGCGAATTGTGGGGCGAGGCGGCTGATCCCTCGGTCAGCGTGTCGATCGAGGCGTTCGAACCCTATCTCGCCCCGGCATGAGCCCATGAGCGGGACGCAAGCGGATGCCCTTGCCGGCTTGGCGGCGGCGCTGCCCAGCCTGCCGCGCGACGAAGGCGGCCCGGTGTTCCGCGAGCCTTGGGAGGCCCAGGCCTTTGCGATGACCCTGGCGCTCTACCGGCGCGGCCTCTTCACCTGGCCGGAATGGGCGGCAACCCTGGCCGAGGAGATCAAGCGCGCGCAACGGGCGGGCGATCCCGATACCGGCGAGACCTACTACCAGCACTGGCTCGCCGCGCTCGAACGCCTCGTCGCCGAAAAAGGCGTCGCCGATCGGGCCA